>JAZGFO010000191.1:0-21725 GCA_036479655.1 Saprospiraceae bacterium | reverse complement strand
CGACTAATACTATATTAAGTGCCATATATTATTTATTTACAAAAACAAGCTTTCTGCTTTCTTGCTTTATTATTTTTTCATTCATTAATTGTGGTCTGTATACCCCATTTAGATATCTTTCTGCTTGATCTGCATAGTGCGCACTCATAACATTGCCAGATTGTCCTGTAGGCAGGATACTTTCTGAAGCATCAATATCAGCAAAATCAAGAATAATTCTTAACGCTGGAGCGGAAGTCACCGAATAGTTACCTTCATTATCAGCAGCAATACTATACATCATTTTATTTGGGACATCATTACCACCAGAGAGAGAAAATGGACCAACATTAAACAACTTATCTAATGGTTTTTTTCTACTTAGTGGATGTTGATTGGTTATAGTATGTACTTTTTTCCATTTCCATTCAGTAATCTCTGTCCCTAATTGTGTTTTTAGCTCATTTATAGTTTGCAAAAACGACTGATTGATTATATCAGTACGTTGCTCAACTCTATCCTTAGTTGATATATCATCCCACCAAGGAGAATCTTTAGAGGATAATAATTGTGGAATTCCTCCTTTAAAAGTATAAGAATTTCTAATTCTTTCAAAATTTTCAGCACCCAACTCATCTTTAGTACAGTTTTCAATTATACGATAATAGGTTTTCGCAAAAACAACTGGACCTATCTGATTCAATTCATATCCTCCGTCCCAATTACTTAATATAGATTTAGCATTTTTATGCAGTTCAGACAGTTGGTTATCATCAATATGACTTACAATAGTATTTGCCATCATTTTATGTGTATCAGATATTTCATCTAACTGTATTGCTTTCATTTCTTCTGCACTCCACTTTGTTTTTTCATTAAGATATTTTCTGATTCTTAATATTCTATTTTCGGGAAGATAATAACCTGACATATTACCATATTTAGATTGATCAGGAGCATTATTAGCAGAAGCGACAAAGCCACTTTCAGGATTTTCATGCTGAGGATTTTCAGCAAAAGAATAATAACCTAATGGAGCATCTTTATCAGTACTTCCATCAAGAATATACTTAGAATTTACATGATCTGGTCTTTTTGGTATTTTCCCTGCTCCCCAGAAAGCAATATTTCCATCGACATCTCCATATAGGACATTAACACCTAAAAAATCAATTTGTGACACTGCTTTTCGAGCAACATTAATGTTATTTGCTCTACCAAGAGCTTGTATTGCTTTAAGGGTTTTGCTAGTGTTTTGTAAGTATGTCCACCAAAGTGATATTGGCTGATCTTCATTTATATCAATAGTTTTAGAGACATTGTTCATAATAGGTCCATGTCGACTTATCTTTATATCGAATACTACATCATCACTTTCTTTGACTTTGATTAATTCATTTATTGTTTGAAGATCCTGCCATTGATTATCTGCCCAGACCTGATTCTCATTTTCAGTGTTTTGTTTTTCTCTGTATAAATCCATATTATCAAAAGGAAAAATTGTCAAACCCCATCCAATTTTTCTATTATGACCAATTATACCAAATGGGACACCAGCAAGATAATTACCGTAAAATTCGAATCCAGGGAAGTTAATATGGGCTTCGTACCAAACTGATGGTTGACCAATACCTATATGCGTATCATTACTTAATATTACAGATCCAGATTTTGATTTCTCTTTAGAGACAACCCACCCATTGCTACCATACCATATAGGTATTCCAGCTTTTTTCATGTGGTATTCTGTATCCAAAATATCAATATTACTTAATTCTCCTCCACTTAACCTAGTTTGCAGACTATCCTTCTTGATATCGTCAAACCAAATAGCACTGTATTTACTCCCCAATTTTTCTGATATTTGAGTCCAAATGTGATCTTCTTTCAATGCAGTCGTAAATCCTAATCCCATATAGGCTATTATCGAATATATATCTGCATCTTCAAATGCGGTCTTAGGAATTCCTATAAGTGCAAATTCTAATGGTGTTTTCCCAGATTTAATATATTCATTTACGCCTTCTATATATGCATGAGCTTCCTTTTGCCATTGTGCATCATTGCTTGACAAAAACTCATTTGCTGATTTTTCTGCCATTCTACGTAACCCTAAAGTTCTGAAATACTTATCGGTTTCTACTAAGTCAGGGCCAAGAATCTCTGACAATCGTCCAGCACTCAATCTACGCAACATTTCCATCTGAAACAATCTATCTTGTGCATGTACATAACCTAATGTCCGGTATGCATCTTCAGCATTCTTAGCATATATATGAGGTACTCCAAAATCATCAAAATAAGTTTCTACTTGCTGTTCAAGAATTGGTAATGATATTTCACCTTGATATATTGGTGCTGTAGATTTTAGATACAAATATCCACCCAACGATAATAAAACTATAAGAATTATAATTCCAATCAATATTTTCTTTAGTTTTTTCACATTTATATTTTTATCATTACAAATATCTTGTCATCTGGCTTTTAGTTTTTTAACATTCCTGCAACAAAGCCTGTCGTCCATGCTGCTTGAAAATTATAACCACCTGTTATCCCGTCAACATCAAGTACTTCTCCTGCAAAATAAAGATTATCACAAGTTCTGCTCTGCATAGTCTTAAAATTAATACTTTTCAAACTAACACCTCCACAAGTTACAAATTCTTCTTTAAATGTGGTTTTCCCACTTACCTTATAGATATCATTAGATAGTATTGCTACCAACTTATTCTGTCCTTTTTTGCCTATTTGCTTCCATTTGACATCTAATGCAATACCACTTCTTTCTAATAAATAATGCCACAATCTTACTGGTAAATAATAAGGTCTAATGTTGCCAATATTCTTATTAGGAAATTCAAGTGCTATACTTACTATTTTTTCTTTGATCGCTTCATTATTCAGCTCATTCACCCAATTTACTTGTAGATTAAAACTGTAATCTAACTCATTTAAAATACGAGCACCAAAAGCCGAAAGCTTCAATATAGCTGGGCCACTCATGCCCCAATGTGTTACTAATAAAGGTCCATCGGATTTTAATTTTGTTCCTGATATAGATACTTGCGTTTGTTCGACCACAATGCCCATCAAATCAGTAATAGACTCGTTTGGCATATTAAACGTGTATAATGATGGCACCGGGCTTTCTATTAAATGATCAATATCTTGTAGCCATTTCAATCCAGAAAGTTTTGGAGAACCACCAGTCGCAACAATGACTTTATCAAAAATTTGTGGTGAGAATTGTGATTTAATATAATGCAATTCTAATTTGCCTTCAATTTTTAGAATCCCTTTAACTCCTTTACCAATAACTATATTTATCTTGTACTTTTTTGCTTCATTTATAAGACAGTCTATAATAGATTGAGAATCTTGTGATTTGGGAAACACACAATTATCATCTTGTATCATCAAAGGTACACCCCTAGATTCAAACCAGTCTATCGTATCTTGTGTGCTAAATATACCAAAAGCTTTTTTTAGGTTATTCCCCCCACGAGGATAAGCTTTAGCAAGCTCTTTTATCGATGTGTTACCATTAGTTACGTTACATCTTCCACCTCCAGAAACCTTAACTTTGGACAATAACTTAGGTGATTTTTCCAAGATAGTTACTGATGCATTTGGATAATTATATGCTACAGCAATTGCTGAAAAAAAACCAGCAGCACCTCCTCCAATAATTGCAACTTTCATACTTATTAGTGTTTTAAAAAGTTAATGCAAACTAAACATTTTTTTATAAATATACATAAAAAAGAAAGTAGTAATCTTTAAGACAATTAGAATAACCAATGACTCAATAAATTTATTATTTTTGCAGTAATATTTACATGTTGAAACTAACAAATGACAAATAACAATACCAAATTACTTTACATTTTACTATATATACTTGCTACTTATTCTATAAGCGCCCAAAATGGGATTATTAGGGGTAATGTATATGATAAAGATAGTGGCGAACCGATAGGATTTGCTAATGTATTTCTTGAACATACTACCAAAGGAACAACTACAGATCTTGATGGATTTTATGCACTGACAGATTTAGAAGCAGGAACTTATAGACTAATAAGTACTTTTTTGGGTTATGATACTGCTCAAGTGGAAATAAAAGTATCAAGCAAAGGGATCAAATATCAAAGTTTGTATCTTTCAGAATCTTCTGTGACAATAGGGACTGTCAATATATCTGCTGCGAGACAGACAGATCGTACAGCAGTAAAGATATCTAAAGTCAGTGTTTCGGCAAGACAGATTAAAGCATTGCCATCTGTAGGGGGCGAAGCAGATATTGCACAATATTTACAAGTTATCCCTGGTATTGTAAGTACAGGAGATCAAGGTGGACAACTCTATATTAGAGGAGGATCACCTGTTCAGAATAAGATATTACTTGATGGACTCACCATTTACAATCCCTTTCATAGTATTGGCTTCTTTTCTGTATTCGAAACAGATCTCATCAAAAATGTTGATGTCTATACTGGTGGATTTGGTGCAGAATATGGAGGAAGAATATCTGCAATAGTCGATATTGATACTAGAGATGGTAGTAAGGTGAGACATGGTGGAATAGCTTCATTATCACCGTTTGCAACAAAATTGATTTTGGAAGGTCCATTATCAAAATTTGAAGAAGGCAAAGGAAGTAGCTCGTTTGTTGTATCAGCAAAAAAATCATTGATAGGAAGTACCAGTAAGACATTATATCCATATGCCGTAAAAAATGATTCTGACGGTTTACCTTTTAGCTTTCAAGATATCTATGCAAAATTAGCTTTCCGATCAGCAAATGGTAGCAATATGAATGTTTTTGGTTTTAATTTTAAAGATGAATTTGATGACGCTAATCTTGCCTCAATAAAATGGGACAACGTAGGTGTTGGTGCTAACTTTAATCTTATACCAGCAGCTAGTAACATAGTAATGTCAGGTGCCTTAGGATTTACAAATTATGACTTAGGATTTGACAAATCAGAAGACACACCAAGACATAGCTCTATCAATGAATTTGGTGCTAATATAGATTTCAAATTTTTTGGGGATAAAAGTGAATTTAAATATGGTGTGGAATTGCGAAGTATAAGTACTGATTTTTCATTTACAAACCCATTCAAACAAATAGTCGCTCAAAAACAATCAACTACTGAATTGTCTGGATATTTAAAGTATAAAAAAATATTTGGTGGACTTATTATTGAACCTTCAATTCGATTGATGTATTACGCATCACAAAGTAATTTTTCTCCAGAACCAAGACTGGGGATTAAATATAATATTAATGATAATCTAAGATTTAAGTTTGCTGGAGGATATTATTCTCAAAACTTATTGAGCACCTCTAATGAAAGAGAAGTTGTCAACTTATTCAATGGCTTTTTGTCAGGTCCAACTGAGCAAGTAACAGGTCTTAATGGTGAACCAATCAATGATATATTACAAACTTCAAGACATCTTATAGTAGGATTTGAAATGGATCTTACCGATAAATTCCAATTTAATATAGAAGGATATCTTAAAGATTATCCAAGATTAATAACTGTAAATAGGAATAAACTTACTGTTCTGGAATCTGACTATATTGAAGAAAGCGGAGAAGCTTACGGTATAGACTTATCGGGAAAGTACGATGCTGGAGACTTATATATATGGGCAACTTATTCTTTTGGTTTTGTAAATCGATTTGATGGCAAACAAACATATCCGACAATATTTGACAGAAGACATAATTTCAATTTCTTAACTACTTACAATATTGATGATGACGCTACTTGGATGGCAAGTATAAGATGGAATCTTGGTAGCGGTTTTCCATTTACAAAAACGCAAGGCTTTTATAATAAACAAACATTTATTGAAGGTAGTGCTACGCCTTATGAAACCAATAATCCAGAAAACATTGGTATCTTATATGCCAAAGAAAGAAATGGAGGTCGATTACCATATTATCACAGATTAGATATCTCGTTAACTAAAAAAATAAAATTCTCTAAGTACACTGGATTAGAAATTATAGCAAGTGTAACAAATGCTTATAATAGAGATAATATCTTCTATTTTGATCGATTAAATTATGATAGAGTAGATCAATTACCTATAATACCAAGTCTAACTGGAAAGGTGAAGTTTTAACAAAGTTGAATTTTTTCTTTCTTCGAGGCGTATAGGGAGACAAGCGATGATAAGATGTATTTTAGATTTGTAGTACGAAAAAGGGGAATAAGAGAATACAGAAGGGTTAGAGTGTCTATTTTTCGTATTCAAAATCTACCCACTCATGCTGCATAGATGTGATTTCAGTATTTATCCAATCTTGGCATTTTTTTGTTAACTCTTCCCCATTATCTGCAGTAAGAATTGGGCCAAAAGTTAATTTTGTTTCGGTTTTCCATTTACCAAACTGATGTAGATATTGACCAACAAAATTATCGATAGTCCAAAGGTCTCTTTCATCTCGATATTCTAAGGCAATAGGAACAACAGCAATATCCTCTTTTATTGCCTCATAAAATGTCCCTTTCTTAAATGGTAGTGTTTTTTGAGTACGACTAACAGTTCCTTCAGGATAAACCAAAACATTTTGACCTTTCTTTATTACATCTACGAATGCTTTTCGGGCAGAAGTTCGGCTATTTTTATCTTCTCTTTTGACATAGATTATTCCTGTTACTTCTATACCTTTATTAATCACTGGATAAGATGCGACTTCTGCTTTTGCAATAATAAATGCATTTAGAAACTTTGAAATAACTATTGGGTCAGCAAAAGATCTATGATTAGCTATGTATAGTACACCTGTTGTTGGAGGTGCCCCTTTGACCATTGTATGAATATTAAGTATTGGATAAGCAAAGTAAGTTATCCAAATTCGTCTCAATTTTAATCCAGATTCTTTAGTATGCTTAAATACTATTCTGCTAATTGCATAAACTAATAAGACCCCAAGCATCGTGACAATTATCAAGATGCCTCTAATAGAAGCCAATAACAGTTGTAATAACTTCACTATTCTTCTGTGATTTCGGTATCAGATGTAGGATTTTCTGCTTTCATTTGTGGAAAAAACAATACATCCTGAATACTATCAGAGTTGGTCATAATCATTGCCAATCTATCCATTCCTATTCCTAATCCTGCTGTAGGTGGCATTCCATATTCTAATGCCCTCAAAAAATCTTCATCAAGAACCATAGCTTCATCATCACCCCGTTTTCCCAATTCGAGTTGAGATTCAAATCTTTCTCTTTGATCTATTGGGTCATTTAACTCTGTAAAAGAATTACATATTTCTTTAGCATTGCAAACTGCTTCAAAACGCTCAACTAAGCCTGGAACTGAGCGATGTTTTTTTGCCAACGGGCTCATCTCAACTGGATAGTCTGTAATAAAGGTTGGTTGGATCAATAGATGTTCGCATTTATCTCCAAAAATTTCGTCTATTAACTTACCTTTCCCCATAGATTGATCCACAGGTACATGAAGAATCTTAGCTTGCTCTCGTATTTCGTCTTCTGTCATTTGAGATATATCAACACCAGTAAAGTGCTCAATTGCTTCATACATTGTGTATCTCTTCCAAGGTCTTTGAAAATTTATTATATTTTCACCTACTTTCACTTCTGTAGTCCCATGCATATCAATTGCAACTTTTTCTACCATTTCTTCTACAAGATTCATCATCCAATTGTAATCCTTATATGCTACATACAATTCAATTTGTGTAAATTCTGGATTATGGAATCGACTCATCCCTTCATTTCTAAAATCTTTAGAAAACTCATAAACACCATCATAGCCACCAACAATTAACCTTTTAAGATACAACTCATTTGCTATTCTCAAATAAAGTGTCATATCTAAAGTGTTATGATGAGTCTTAAATGGACGAGCTGCTGCTCCACCATACAATGGTTGTAGTATAGGTGTTTCTACCTCCAAATAATCTTTTTCATTAAGATATTCTCTCATACTTGTGTACATCTGAGTACGTTGTGCAAATACTTTTCGTACTTCAGGATTTACCACCATATCTACATACCTCATACGATATCTCAATTCAGGATCGGTAAAAGAATCAAAAACATTACCATCTTCATCTCTTTTTACAACAGGTAATGGGCGAAGAGATTTACTTAATACTTTTAATTCAGTAACATGAATAGAGCACTCCCCTACTTTTGTATAAAATGCATATCCTTTAATTCCAATAAAATCACCAAGATCCAATAGTTTTTTAAATACAGTATTGTACAATGTTTTGTCCTCTTCAGGGCAAATATTATCTCGCGATACATATAGTTGAATTCTGCCACAACTATCCTGTAATTCGGCAAAAGAAGCCTTACCCATAATACGACGACTCATTAATCTACCAGCTATTGAAATTTCTTGAAACGTAGTATCTCCTTCTTTAAAATTCTGTTTTATTTCTGTCGACTTAGCATTAATATCAAATGTCTCGGCTGGAAAAGGATCCAATCCAAGATCAATCATTTTTTGAAGGTTTTCCCTTCTCACTATTTCTTGTTCGCTAAGGTTATTTTGCATAGTATATTTTTGCTTGATTATAATTGATCGCAAAAATAGAGAATTTGACAGAAAATTAAACTGTTGTATGATTTATTTTTAAAGATGAAAAAAATAAATTTGTTATTGATTAAAATTCTCCCTAATAATATATACTCTGATTTTACTTCATTTAGGCAGAAACTAAAAAACATAATAATTTATATTTATACATACTATTGCCCTCGCTACTATTGTTATCTAAACGTTAAACACAATCTATGCGCAAAATATAATCTCAGCAATTGCTATTTTTGTAAAGCATGCTATAAGTTATCAAAAAGAAGATAATCATATATAATATTAAAGTAGATATTATATATTTGTGCAAAATTCATATAATACTGATTATAATAACATATAACAATGGAAACATCATTAGACATAGAAGCATTAAACCAACAAATTTTTGCTGACAGTGAATTTATTGACAAAATAAAGCAAGAAACATCTAAAGTAATAGTAGGTCAAGAATACATGATAGAGCGATTACTACTTGGATTATTGGCAAAAGGTCATGTATTGCTTGAAGGTTTACCTGGATTAGCTAAGACATTATCAATAAAAACGCTTGCATCTGCTGTTGATGCAGGATTTCAAAGAATTCAATTTACTCCCGATTTATTACCGGCAGATATTATTGGTACAATGATATACAATCCTGGTAAAAATGAATTTAATGTAAGAAAAGGACCGATTTTTTCTAACTTCATATTGGCAGACGAAATCAATAGAGCCCCAGCTAAGGTGCAGTCAGCACTGTTAGAAGCTATGCAAGAGAAACAAGTTACAATAGGAAAAGAAACTTATAAACTGGACGAACCTTTTTTGGTATTGGCAACCCAAAATCCGATAGAACAAGAAGGTACTTATCCTCTTCCAGAGGCACAGATTGATAGATTTATGTTAAAAGTAAATATTGGTTACCCGACAAAAGAGGAAGAAAGAATTATAGTGAGAAGAAATCTTTCAGGCGAAGTCGGACAGACAATTTCTCCAATTATTAATCCAAAAGAAATTCTTAAAGCTAGAGATTCCGTAAAAATGATTTACATGGATGATAAAATTGAAAATTACATCCTAGATATCGTATTTGCTACAAGAGATCCTAAAGCTGCTGGAATAACAGACTTAGATGGTTTAATAAGTTATGGAGGTTCTCCAAGAGCGAGTATCAATCTTGCTAAAGGCGCAAAAGCATACGCATTTCTACAAAGAAGAGGTTATGTAATCCCTGAAGATGTAAGAGCTATCTGTGAAGATATAATGCGACATAGAATTGGACTTACTTATGAAGCGGAAGCTGAAAATGTCACTCAAGAAGATATTATAAAAAGAGTCATTAATGCTGTAGAAGTTCCATAATATAGGTATTTCTCATTGAAACTAGATGATGCGCTGCAAAATTGCATATTTTTTTGTTGGTTTGAATTCATCGCTTCTGTATTTATTAAATTTTCTAAGTATAGAAGTATCCGTCAGTACCAATCACGCAGGCTGATTTTACTTTAGTTCTATCTTCACACAGATAACTACCTTGCCACTTGCTGCATAATATAACCGTTATACTCTCGTGTCAGGTTCTTTTACCCTTGTCTTATTAGTTTAAATGAACTATATTTGTCGATCGAGGCACATTCACACATTAGATAAGTAAGATTCCTGCCCTTAACGGTCAGACAAGAGCATGTCTAGATGTTTACCTGCAAGCACCACAGACAGAATAATATCAAAAAAAATAAACAGAAAAAAATAATCCATTCCAAAGCATAAATAATCCATTTTAGAAAATATAATGTCATTGCATCTTTGCATTATCAATAAGGACACATTATAAATTCTAAAAAAAATGGAAACAACTGCATATTTAGCAACAACATATTATGTTTTAGCACTCAATAGTGTTTTAGCAATAGTGTTATTATTACTACTTAAAATTGGAAAAGCAAGTAAAACAACAATTACCATAACAGGAATAGTTTCATTTCTATATATTGCCCTTGAACATTGGGGAATTGGTGGCGGTAATATTTTCCCAAAAGACATTTCAGGCACAACTTATTATATAATTATACTGGTTGGCGCAACTTTAGGTGTTGGATTACTTTATCTAACATTAAGAAAACCCTTTTTCAACCTATCGCAAGAACATTTACAAATGACACAAGGTTTACGTGTTTTTGTATCAGCAGGCTTTTTTACAGAAGCCGCATTAGGAATCATTCCACTCGAATTTGGAATAATGGATGGCTTTATGCACGCAACATCTGCATTTATAGCCTTGATTGCGGCAACATTGTATGTTAAAAATTCGGATTTTAAAAACAAAGCATTATGGATTGCCAATATTATAGGTGTAACCGATATTTTAATAATCGTAACAAGCATTTGCTTTTGGGAATGGAAAAATATTGGTCCAAATCATAATATGCAATATGTGGTTTTCTTTGGTGGCGTAGTATTTCTGTGGATTCACCTTGTATCAATCATTAAATTAATCAAAAACAATAAATAAAATGAAAAACATTGCAATACCAAAAAGAGAAAATGTATCAGAAAGTAATCAAGCACTATTTGATAATTTAGAAAAAGCAGTAGGATTTGTACCAAATATGTTTGCATCTTTTGCTCATTCACCATC
Source organism: Saprospiraceae bacterium (assembly GCA_036479655.1). Taxonomy (GTDB): domain Bacteria; phylum Bacteroidota; class Bacteroidia; order Chitinophagales; family Saprospiraceae; genus CAJXUU01. The sequence goes on along the minus strand of JAZGFO010000191.1, from coordinate 10,525 downwards.
AGCATTAGGTGATTACTTAACACTACAAAATCGAAAAACATCTTTAACTAATAAAGAAAAAGAAATTATTAATTTAATTGTTAGTCAGTTAAATGGTTGTAATTATTGTAAATCTGCACATACTGCCGTAGGAAAAATGGTTGGTTTTACAGAGGAAGAAACCATTCAAATTCGAAAAGCAAATATCACTTTTAATGATAAGTATAATGTGTTAGTTCAATTTACAAAAGCAGTGGTTGAAAACAAAGGATATATATCAGAAGAAATAAAAGCTGATTACTTTAATGCAGGTTATACTGTTGAGAATTTGGTAGATACCATTATGGTTATTGGGGATAAAATTATCACTAATTACTTATTCGCAATTGTAAAAGTACCTATCGATTTTCCTATTGCAAAATCACTTTAAAATATAATAAAAATAACTAAAGGAATATATCATTTTGATTGCGGACCATTTAATTGGTACTTGATTGAAGAAGAAGAATTAACATTGGTAGATGTAGGTTTTTCTGGGTATTATAGTGTATACAAAAAAGGACTTGCAAGTTAGTCTTATAGTGCCATTGGTTTTATTCTCACATTTAGTAGTTATCAAACAAATAATTTATATAAAATGAAAACACTTATTATAACAGGAAACGAAAGTCTATTTGATAAGGAAAATGAAACTGTGGCGTTAATAAATTTCTATAAAGCATTTAACAATAGAGATTTAGATTTGATGAAAAATGTTTGGTTAAATAGTGCAGAAGCATCAATGAATAATCCACTGGGTGGAATTATGAGAGGTTGGGCAGAAATTGAAAATGTTTACGATAAGATATTTAATGGAAAGGTTAAAGTATATGTAGAATTCTATGATTTTACGATCCATAAAACAGAAGATATGTTTTTTGCAACAGGCAGAGAAAGAGGTTATTTCAAAACGGATAAAATAGAAATACAATTAGCCATAAGAACTTCAAGGATATTTAAACATATTGATTGCGAATGGAAACAAATACAACATCATGGCTCTATTGACAATCCTGATGTATTGAAAAAATATCAAAAATTATTAAGTAAATAATGAATAGACCTAATTTTAAATTTGTTTTTACAATGGCTTTTATTGTTACGAGTTATATCAGTTTTATATTAGTTGCGGTCAATGCAGGTTTCAATAACAACTTTGTTGAATTGTGGTTGCGGAGTTGGTTAATTGCCTATTTATTGGCTATTCCATCATTACTTTTTTTACCACCATACATCAGAAAAAATTAAAAACATAATTATGCCATTCGTAAATATTAGAATAACAAAAGAGAATGTTACTTCCAAACAAAAAGCACAACTTATTGGAGGTGTTACAGAACTATTGCAGAAAGTATTAAACAAAAACAGAGCAAATACATTTGTAATTATAGATGAAGTTGAAACTGACAATTGGGGTGTCGCAGGAAAGCAAGTAAGTGAAATAAGAAATCAAGAAAAGTAAATTTTATATCTTTGTAATATGAATGAACAAAATGTATTTACATTAATCAATCAACAAGATGGAAATTTGGCATTTAAGATTTTCAGTTTTGAAGACAATAGTCATTTTGACCACTTACAACGCAACAACTTTTACACCATAGTTTGGATAAAAGAAGGAAACGGACTTTTAAAAGTAGATTTTTCTGAATATTCGTTTGAAAAAAACACAATTTTTGCATTTTCACCTTTTCAGCCATTTATGTTTTCAACAGATAAAAACATAAATGGAATAGCTATTCAATTCCATTCTGATTTTTATTGTATTCATAGAAATCCAGCAGAAACAAATTGTGACACCGTACTTTTTAACAATATATATCAAGCCCCATTCTTTAAAGTAGAAACAGAAATAGAGCGAAAATTCGATTTCTTGATAGCGGAATTAAAATCTGAATTTACAAATGATGACAATCAAAAACACGAATTACTCGTTCCTAATTTAAAAGTATTTTTAGGAAACGCCTCAAGGATAAAACTAAAATCTCAAATTGGAATACCAAAATTCACAGAGACAAAAACACCTTTTATTTTACAAAATTTAAAACAGGAAATAGAAACAAATTACAAAGAGAAGCACTCAGCAAGTGATTATGCCGATTTATTAAACATATCATCAAATGCCTTAGCAAAAACAGTAAAGTCGCATTATAACAAAACACTTACGGAGTTAATTACTGAAAGAATAATAATAGAAGCAAAACGAGAATTATATATGACAAGCAAACCTATAAAAGAAATCGCTTGGTCATTAGGTTATGAAGATGAGTATTATTTTAGTAGATTATTTAAAAAAAACACGGATATTTCTCCACAATTTTATCGTAACACTGTTGGTTTTGGGAAAGCGGAATTAATCGAGTAACAGGCTGACAGTTATAATGACTGCCAGAGCACCTAATCGATTTTGCTCAATACAAAAATGAACAATAATGTACATAACAGCAGCGTTTTGATTTTACTTCTAAAACTTCTGACTTTATTCTTTAAATAAAGCAATTAAAATTAAACAGAATGAAAAACAGATATACTCCAATATCTTATGACCCTTTGGAAGAAAAAATCAACATTGTCACACACGCTTTTGGAATGTTCGCAAGTGTAATTGCATTAGTTTTATTAATATTAAAATCAAATTCCATAGGTACGATTTGGCATGTATTTAGTTTTACTGTTTTTGGAGTTAGTTTAATCGTTTTATATACGGCTTCAACTCTTTATCATGCTTCAAAAAAAATTAAATTACGAACAAGGTTGAATATTTTTGACCATGCATCGATCTATGTACTCATTGCAGGTACTTATACGCCCTTCACTCTAATAACTCTACAAGGAAAAATTGGCTGGTGGATATTTGGAATTAATTGGACGCTTGCTTTAACAGGAATCATTCTAAAACTATTTTTTACTGGTAGATACGATAAGCTTTCTACAATAATGTATATATTGATGGGTTGGATCATTATTGTAGTAATTAAACCCTTAATTACCAATTTAGATCACGAAGGCTTATTGTGGTTGTTTATAGGAGGAATTTCTTATACAATTGGCGCTTTTTTTTATAGTGTTAATAGAATAAAATATAACCATGCTATCTTTCATGTATTTGTTCTTATAGGCAGTTTTTCTCACTTTATTTCTATTTATTATTATGTAATATAAACTTTACGTATAATAATTTTTGATTGCCAATCATTGCGAATGCTTATTATAAAGTTAAGAATATTCCTTAAATATTGTTTAGCAAAAAAACAAGAAAGAACATATACAAGCCTACACAGCATAATAAAACCTATAGTGACCACCCTGCATTTATGGGAGTTTTCGACATGTTTTTCATTAAATATATCAATATCATTAAAAGGATCTACAATTAAAATGATAATGTTTTAGTATATGGATATTTTTGCATATATGATCTTATTATTCCATTTGCTTCAGGATTTATGGGTACATATTTTATTGCTTCTTTCATCTCTTCAACACCATACACAATATCCTCAATATGAATGTATCCAAATCCTTTATAATGTCCATTTTCAACCAATACAATACCTTTTTCTTTATCGGAACGTCCTTCTGTAATAATTACAAAATTTTGATCGAAAATTCTTTTTAACATCTCTACTCCGATTTCAGCTCTGCTGTTATAATCATTAGGAGATTCTTCACCAATACATGCACCATAGCAATTTTTGGTTTGATAAGAAAAGCAAGGACCTTCTCCGTCATAAAGATTAGTAAAACATTTACAAAGTGTCAGTTCTTGGGTGATTCCTACTAAATGTGACTGCACTCCATTTTTAGATCCATAGTGAGAAAGTATATTTTTGTTTTTTCTTGTTTTAACTGACGATTTCTCCCATTTAAAACATAAATACCCATTACTATTATAATAATGATGGATAAAGTATGGATATTCTCTAGTGCGTTGCGCTTTATTTACTTCTGGCTGTAGAGCTTTTATTTCGTATGATTCTAATAACATCGAGATCAATTCACTACCAGTTGTTTCCGTTGATATATCTGTGACCATTTTTGCAAGTCTTTCTGCCTTTTGAGTAGTTTTAGAAAAATGCTCCATTACCCGCTTTTTCATATTTATACTCTTTCCAACATATATAACATTACCATAAGTATTATATAGATAATAAACACCAGTAGTTTCGGGAAGACTGTGCAATTTTTCCAGTGTTATTTCTTTTGGTAGTTTAGATACTTTGATTCCATGATTTATCATTTGATCTACTGTCTGATCAGCATAATCTTGTTGTAGTATCAATTGGAGGAGTTCTGTAGTAGCCAAAGCATCGTCTAAAGCCCTATGTCTGGCATTGACTTTAATATCAAAATATCTTATTAAATTACCCAAACTATATGACATTAGACCTGGAAAAGCTTTTCTGGACAACCTTACAGTACATAATTGTTTTTTTGAATAGGTAAATCCTAAATTTCCAAATTCTGCTTTTAAAAAAGAATAGTCAAATCTTACATTATGCGCAACAAATATTGCACCGTCAGTCATTTCAACAACTTTTTTTGCAATTTCAAAAAATCGTGGAGCATCTGCTACCATCGCATTGGTAATACCAGTTATCTGTGTAATATTAGCTGGAATAGAACGATCTGGATTGACCAACGATTGATATTGGTTAACGATTTTGTTCCCATCAAAGATTACAATCCCAATTTCCGTTATTTTGTCTCGTTTCGCCATGCCGCCAGTAGTTTCTAAATCGACAATAGCATATAATTTATTTTTCAATTGATATATTTTTCAAATTTCGAAAGGCTATTAACTATTACTTTTTACAAATGATTATTACACCATTATTTTTGATTCTGACTACAAATTATATGCTCTATAAAATCTTTTGCCATTGTTTCTTTTAAATCAGCATAAAGCTTTTTATCTTCATTTGCAATTTTAGATATTCCAATCTTTAGCTTTTGATATGCATTACGCGCCTCATTATTAATTCTAAGATAATTTCTAAATAATAAATGTCTTTTTAATTCTTCATTATTAATAAAACAAACATATAGGTGGTGGCTTATCGTATCCAAAATAGCGTGTCTTCCAATATTACTTTTACGTATAAATACTTCTCTTCCATCAATCCCTTGATCACCATTATGATAGTAATTTAATTCTTCTAATTTAAACTTTACACCTTCAAAATCTTTATAATCATAGAATATAATATCAATATCAATAATCGCCTTGGCAGCAAGTTGAGGTACAGCCGTACTTCCTATATGCTCAATATCATTATTAATCCCAATAAGTACAGTTGACAATATTTCCTTTATTTTATTAAAATCATCAACCCATTTTTTATTATATTTTTGAATAAGCATAATTATAATTTATCCTTTATTAGATCCTTTCTCCTCTAGCAATTTTCAATGCAAATTGGGCTTTATTATAATCAGCAACCGCATCTAAATAATCAATCTGTGATTGCAAAAAAAACTGTTGAGCTTGAAAAACTTCAAAAGGTTTAGCAGTGCCAAGATTCTGACGAGCAATACTCTGATTTAACCCTTCTAAAGACATATCTAACGATTGTTTTGCAATTTCTATCTGTTGTATACCATTATTGATTCGAAAAGTAGCAATTGTGATTTCTTGAGAGATTTTTACTAATTCTTGTTCAGTTTCTATTTCTTTAAGTTTGATAAGACTATTGTACTTTTTATTATTTCCATTATATACAAAGCTACCTAACGGCACTTTCCACATCAAAGAACCATTGAGTACATTTGTAGGATACAATTGATCTGGGTTGGGATAAGCTATAGCATCTACAGGGTCAACGACATCATTAAAACTACCAAAGTAGGAAGTATTTGCATTTAGATTTAATGTAGGTAGCAATAGGCCTTTACCATAAGTCTTTTTCTTAATTTTCAAGGCTTCCAATTGATACTTCAAACTGATTAATTCTGGTCTATCGTTATTTAAGTCTAATTCAGAATTAATGTTTTTATCAAATTCTAAAGGTAGTAATTGCTCATCTGCAACGACTAGTATAGTTGTTAAATTAATATTTAATAATTGCAATAATTCTGAAGAAGCTAGATTAAAATCATTTTTGGCTTTTAGTACCTCAATTGTCAAATGATTGGTGTTACTTTTTGCTAATAGGACTTCTGACTCATATCTAAGCCCAGCATCAACTTGTATTTGTACTTGATCTACGATTATATTGGCTTGGCTTACAAGTTTTTGATAAGACTTTAAATTCAATTGTGCTTTGACTAAGTCATAATATGCATTAACCCCTTTTAGTAGAATTTGATTTTTTTTTGCTTCCGTTAGGTATGCATTTGCATGGTTTGACATTTTTTTTGCTGACACTCCGTAGAGTCCTTCTTGCATATCCCAATTTAGATCTAAACCTAAGCCAAGCCAAAGATTGTCTTTACTAACATCTAGGAAGTATTTTCCATTACTATTTAGAGATGCTCCTGACAGATGGTGAGACTTGGCTCCTGCATAAAGGTCTGGAATCCACCATTCTTTTGCCTTTGACAGCTCTGCCATAGCTAATTCTTGTTGTTCTTGATATGTTTTTATGGTTAAGTTGTCTGCTCCTACAATTTCTAACACCTTTTCTAAGGTTATAGCTATAGTTTCTTGTGCTTTAACAAAAGAAAACGAAATACTCATGACAAAAAAGATAACTAATGATAATCGACTGAGCTTATACAAATAGTATTTGGTAATCATAATTAATTAGATTTTAATATTGAATTAACTTTTTGATTTACTTTTACTAATCCTTTTCCTTTTGTAATTACTTGACTATTTGCAGTAATATCAGCGTTGATCACTTCAAAATAATCTTTGTCCGACAATCCTATTTTAATAGGTACTCTTTTTACAATATCATTATCTACTACAAGGACATAATTTTCATTTTTATATTTGACTTTAGCAAATACTGGTAAAGAAAGAATATTATTTCTACTATTTATTTGAAGCTTTGCTCTTGCATACATGCCTGAAATTATTTCTCCTTTAGAATTATCAATATCTATTTCAATCTGCATTGTCTTTGACATTGGATCTAATACACCTGAGGTTCTTGAGATTTTAGATTTATAAGACTTTCCGGACAACTCTGGAAATGATATGTCAACATCCATTCCTTTTTTTATAGATACAGCGTCAGACTCTGGCACAGGCAATATTAATCGCACTGGATTAATCTCTTGTATTTCTACAATCGCTTGAGGATTATTTTGGTTCATCCCATTTTGGATCATCGCACCTTTATCAACAAGACGCTTTGTAATCACCCCTGAAAACGGAGCTTTTACTGTTAAAAACTCCACTTGTTTTATAGCAGATTGAAGGCTGATTTCCTTTGATTTTACGTTTTCTTGTTGGGCAAGAATAAATGCTTTTTTACTTTTTACCATAGCAGAAGCTTCATTGGTAGCAGCCTTAGCAGATTCTACTTCTGCAATTGTAGTCAATTGTGGTGTTGTCAAAAACACATCAGATAATCGCTGAGATATAGATTGCAACCCATTATATTTAGATTTAATAGCCTCAACATCGGCATTTGATGTATGTATCTGAGCTTTACTTACACTTAATTCGGCTCTGGCACTTGCTACGGCCTCATCTAACATTGGATTATTCAATGTTGCTATTATTTCACCTCTATAAACTTTGTCGCCAATATCTTTTCTGATAGAAGACAATACCCCACTTTGCATCCCATACAATGTTACGATTTGATTAGGGTGGACCGTACCCGACACTAACACTTCAGCAGTAAATGATCTTTTTTGTGGTTTTACAACTTCTACTGTTTGAGTCTTGAGTACATTTGATGTAGTAGTATTAATGTTATTTTCTTGTACTTTATTTTTACATGATGACATGAGTCCACAGACTACTAAAACACCAAAGCCAATTTTTATAAATTTATACATAATTGTTTTATTATTTTTTTGCAATAATCAAGTAAAGAATAGGTATAATATATAGTGTTAGTAATGTAGCCATAAATGTCCCTCCAATCACTGCAATTGCTAATGGAACATTTGACTCAGATCCTGGAGATGTAGCCATAGCTGTAGGAAGTAGTCCCAAAATAGTAGTAGATGCTGTCATCAATACTGGTCTAAATCGATTATAAGAACCATCAATAATCGCATCTCTTTTTTGTTTTCCATCCTGGATAAGATTATTGATTTTATCAACCAATATATTACCATACGAAACCGATATTCCAACCATCATTATTATACCCATTATTGATTGTATACTGAGATATGTATTGGTTAACCACATCAACAATGCAACCCCAATTATACCTAATGGAAAAGCAAGGATAATTATCAATGGTTTTCTAAATGATCGAAACAAAGGTGTAATGATTAAAAAAGCTAATATTATCGCTAGTCCCAAACCTAAGCCTAAACCACCAAACGATTTTTTAATAATTGCAACTTCTCCTTCAAAATTTATTTTGTAACCAGGAGGCAATTCTATTCCTGCAATAATACCTTGAATTTTATCCGACACACTACCTATATCTTGTCCTTCAACATTGGCATACACATTAAACGCTCTTGTAAGATTATGATGATTGATCTCTACTGGATTGGTACTATCAGTTATTTTAGAAAAATTTCTAAATGGTATCGTCCTTTCATGCAGACTACTGCTTACACCAACATTCTCTAATACAAATTGATCATCAATATAACTTTGAGGGTAAGTAACACCTACATAATAGTGATTTCCGTTTCGTTCATCAATCCAAAATGCTTTATTAAAAGTTACAGAAGAATTTAACGTGGAAACAATATTCTTGATCGCATCGACAGGTTCTATACCTAATTCTGCAGCTTTTATTCTATCAATATCAATATTTTTGGATGGTTGATCCAATCTTTGCAATACTCTAACATCCCGAGTAGCACTAAGCGTGGCTACTGTATCTCTTATTTGTTCTGCTAATGATCTTAAAACCTCTAATTTGTTTCCTTTGATTTGAATATCAATTGGAGCTGGTTTACCTTCATTAAGTGCCGCAGTAATCATTCCCCCAGTATTATAACTAAACTCTACCCCAGGAAACTTCTGTTGAAATATTGCCCTTAATCTTCTTGCATACTCAAATGTGCTAATATTATGTAATTCTTTGAGTTGCACACCAATAAACGCATCTTGTGATCCGGAGTTAGGTGTATATGCTGCTGGCAAATCATAGAATACTCCAATATTAGCAACCAATTGTGATAAATCAGCGCCAACTTCTTTTCTAATGATAGTTTCCATTTCTGCTATTGACATATTAGCATCTTGAAGTGTAGTTCCTGATTCCATTCTTACTTGTATTTCTAATTGTCCAACATCAGATTTTGGAAACAATTCATACCCCATGTTTTTTAACACAAAAAGAGAAACAACAAACATTATCAAAGTAATAATCAATATTGGCCATTTAAATTTTAAAGCACCAATCAAGCTTTTCTTATACCTTAAACCCAGTCTATCAATAAGTCGTTGAAAAAAACCAAACATTCGCTTTTCAGAATTTTCATTTGATTTTACCAATTGATTTTTAAAAAAATAGGCGGCCATTATTGGTATTAGTGTCAATGCAAAAACGTACGATCCTATCATAGCTCCAGCAACTGTTATTGCTAATGGAGAAAATAAAAACTTAGTTATTCCTGTTAAAAACAAAACTGGAAAAAACACAACAATAATCACAAGTGTTGATGCTAATACTGGATTAGCAACTTCCAATGTAGCGTCCTTAGCAGCTATAAAAGATGACTTCCCCATTTTGAGATGACTATCAATATTCTCCAATACAACTATTGAGTTATCTACCAACAAACCAAGCACTAAGGCTATTCCACCTAAAGTAATACTATTGATTGCTTGCCCTGTAATTGATAGCATAATAAAAGCAAACAATACAGATAGAGGAAGACTAATAGCTACGATTAAAGCAGATTTGAAATTACCTAAAAACAAAATTAGAATCAATATTACTAAGACTAATCCTCCTAATCCTGCATTTTTCAACCCAGAAATTGCATTTCTAACATATGAGGACTGATCAAAAATCACATTAAGATTAACATCCGAAGGCATTCTTTCTTTTAAGAATGGAAGTGCTTTTTTTACTTCGTTTACCGCTGCAATAGTATTAGCACCTGGACGTTTGAATATAGGTAAATAGACTTGTTCTTTTCCATCTACTCTTGCTATATTGGTCTGTATCGCACTTGCATCTTTCGTTTCACCAATGTCCTTAATATATATTGGATTACCATTTTTATAGGTAATGACGATATCGTCAAAATCTTTAACATGAATTATCATTCCCTTGGCATCTACCCCATAATTGACATCGCCTATCTTGGCAATACCGGAAGGAATCATTGTAGTGTTTTTCTGGATAGCAGCAGCAACTTGTGTCTGTGAGATACCCAATGCTTCCATTTTTAACGGATCAACATA
>JAZGFO010000190.1:0-4720 GCA_036479655.1 Saprospiraceae bacterium | reverse complement strand
AATAAATACCTATCTTTATGTTTTACTACTCTTGTACATAATATCGACTGCTCAAAAAGAGAAAATGAAATTGCGTGATTAGCGGGTTGTCTGATTTTGTCAAAAGTATTGGTATTAACATTATACTTACCATAAGTAAAACCTGTACAATACAATATACTGTCATTCAGGAAGAAAATATCATTAATCTCCGTAAAATAATTCACTAAAAAAGGAGTAGTTTCTGGTGTCATATCTCCAAGATATTCTAAATCATCCGTATCTATTGTATATTTATATAAGTCTCCCTCCCACTTCGTAAAATAAATGACACTTCTGTCTTTATTATATTCAAAAGACATAATATTATTTCTGTTTCCTGTCATATTATCATGTTCAAATCTTGATTCTGCTATCCCGAATAAGAACGTATTATTACCTGTAAAAAAATCAAAACTATACATTTCATATTGTAGTACGCTATCTGCATCATAGCCATCATTTACCCAAATATAGGTTTCTTGTGCACTGAGCACGAAGTTGCTCAGTACACAAAACACCAGTACTGAATAGATTATCTTTAATCTCTTCATGATACTACTAATTTTGTAAAATTATTTTCTTAGATATATCATTGTAAGCATCTCTTACTCTTAGTATGTATAGTCCAGTATTATAGCGTGGCACATAATCTATATAAGGGTTGATAGATTCCATGTGTCGTGTATCCAAAAGCCTTCCACTAAGATCCAATACTTGAATGTCTAAATAATCGGAATTGCCAATTAATTGAAATGTTGACAGGTTGCCTACATTTATTATCCTCTTAGGTTGTTTCGTGACATTTCTCTTTAACGTAGAATTGACAATCTGTTGTACACCATCATTGGGAGATAGCATATAACTATCTTCAGAATCAATAGTGATATTATTTGATCCCTGATAGTCAATAACAAATAAATCTGTATTGGTTGTCACTTCATTATACAAACTATTACTCCCATCTGCCAACCAAATCACTTTTAATACATCATCTACAATATTGTACTCAATATCAAAAGTAGAAGAAGTTACATTTGAGATTATTGTATTAGTTGGAATCTCAAAAGATAGACCGAATGCTGCAATATCAGTATTATTCCCAAATTTGACATGGTAACTATTGTCTCCATCATCTGTCGTAACAATTGGTATTTGTCCTATACCATCACCGTGGATACAGTCGTCGCAACCACCATTAATATCCCCAAGCATAAACCGAATAAAATCTACAGAATGAGTTCCATCAGGAACACTTACGCAATTGTCAATATCAGACAACCCCATATTCCCAGCGACAAAAGAATTACAATCCTCAACCGCTACAAATCGACACCAATTATCCACATTGCTTTCTAATCCTAATATATCTTTTCTTATTGTGAGCAAATCAGTTACCGAATTGGTCCCATTCATATTCACATCACCCATAATCTGATATTCATGCCCAAAATCTTTTAACCCTAAAAGCATTTGCTGCAATAAGACTAAATCTAATGTTGTCACATCGCATGACTTATCACATGTAGTTTCTACGCATACTTCATATGGTCCATCCTCACAAACATCACAGCTGTATAATCCATTATTTTGGGAAGAAGAAGTACAAGATCCGTTAGCCCCTACGATCGTAACTTCAGCGCCTTCAATTCCTAAATTCTGGGTGTCGGGACAGTTTGCTGTTGTCGCAGAAAAAGCCGTAATAAGTCCTGATATTGATTCTCCAGAAGACATAGCAGAGTCACTAATTTTAGTAGGCAATGTACATGTACTAGATGCCATACAAACTGATATTGAAGGACTGTATATAGAATTTATACCCGTCCTACCAAAAGTAATTTGCTCGAATGGTTCTGTCTCTACAACTACAACTATTTGATCCCCGATAATTAATCCAGAATTGATAGTTGCACCAAAATGATTCACATTGACAGTTGTGGCAGTATTAATAACTATGACGCCTTGTGTAGCAAGTTCTGTATTAGAAGTTATATGATTTGCTGATACAATCTCCCCATTTCCTATTAAACTAAAATTCCAATTGATAGCTACAATTCCAATTGGATTACTAGAATTTGAAAAGTCACTATCGCCCTCTATATTGATAATAAAAGTATGTGTACATCCATCAGAACTCACTAATGATACACAATCGCTCCAAGTAGGACACTGAGCAAAAATCGGTATTGATCCATATATAAATATCATCAGACAGACAAGCTTCTTAAAAAGCTGTGTGTGTGTGTGTGTGCTCGTTCTATAGACAGAACACCTTTACAAAAATTAATAAATAAGATCATATTGAAAGATTTAATACGTTAGAAAAACTTGCTTTCTACCTAAATAACCATTCAGGCAGAATATATAAATACCTAAATTAAATTTCATTTGCTAAATATAGATAAAATTATTAGTTTAAAAAACATTCAATATACTATTTATCAATATTTTAAATTAAAATTCAGCTTTTGAAAAAGTAAAAATTAGGTTTGAAAAAGAATATTAGAATATCATCATGTACAATTGGCTATTAGTTATAAAATGTGTACCTTTGCAGCCATTTTAAAATTATTTAACCACTCCCACTTTCTAAAAGAGGGATACAAACCTGATTCTTAATATGTTAGATGACAAGGATCCAAAAAATGATGCAAACGAGGCTGTTGAAAACACGACAGAAGCAACATCAAATGAAACAACAGAAACATCTACTGAAGAAGTAGCTCAAACTGTTGAAACGACTACCGAAGAAGTAGTTGAAGAAAAAACATCAAGAAGAGATGAACCAAAACCAGAAGACATGAGAGGTCCTCATGACGATTTTGACTGGTCAATAGGTAACAAACACAAACTTAACTATACCGATCAAGAGATTGAAGACTACTTAAACCAGTACGAGAGTACACTTGGAAACATTCAAGAGAGAAGTTTAGTATCAGGTATTGTAACTTCAATCCACTCAGGAGATGTAGTATTGGACATTAATTACAAATCTGATGGACTTATATCATTATCAGAGTTTAGGGATATGCCTGATCTTGCTGTTGGTGATGCAGTAGATGTATTTGTAGAAGATAAAGAAAATGATAAAGGCCAATTAGTACTATCAAGAAGAAAAGCTAAGTTAATTAAAGCTTGGGATACGCTTGTAGATAGCTATGAAAATGGTACAATCATAAAAGGTACAGTTGTATCAAAAACTAAAGGTGGACTTATTGCGGACTGTAACGGATTGGAGACATTCTTACCGGGATCACAAATTGACATCAAACCTATCATCGATTACGATGCATATGTAGGTAAGACGATGGAATTCAAAGTAGTGAAAATCAATGAAGCTATTAAGAATGCTGTTGTATCTCATAAAGCACTTATCGAAAGTGATTTAGCTGAGCAGAGAGAACAAATTATATCTTCTCTTGAAAAAGGACAAGTACTTGAAGGACTTGTTAAAAACATAACTGACTTTGGTGCATTTATGGATCTTGGAGGAGTTGATGGACTATTGTACATTACTGATATTTCTTGGGGAAGAATTAGTCATCCAAATGAGATACTAGAGCTTAACCAGAAAGTAAATGTAGTAGTACTTGACTTTGACGAAAACAAGAAAAGAATTTCTCTTGGTCTTAAACAATTACAACCACACCCATGGCAAATACTTGAATCTAATATCGGAGAAGGTAGCATAGTGAAAGGTAAGATTGTAAATATTGAAGACTATGGTGCATTCTTAGAAATCATACCGGGAGTAGAAGGATTGATTCACGTATCAGAAGTTACATGGAGCAACCAACCTGTCAATGCTAGAGAATACTTTAGTGTAGGAACTATGATTGATGCCAAAGTAGTGACAATAGATAGAGACGAAAGAAAAATGTCATTATCTATTAAGCAATTATCTGAAGATCCATGGACTGGCATCGATACTAAATTGCCTGTAGGTGATAAATTTACTGGAGAAGTTAAAAACTTAACTCCTTATGGTGTATTTGTAGAATTAGATGAAGGAATTGGAGGAATGGTTCACATTTCTGATCTTTCTTGGACTAAGAGATATTCTCATCCATCAGAATTTACTAAGGTTGGTAATCAAATCGATGTACAAATCTTAGAAATTGATAAAGGCAGTAGAAAACTATCATTAGGACACAAACAATTGGAAGAAAACCCATGGGATACTTTCGAAAATGTGTTCCCAATAGGATCTTACCACGAAGCTACTCTTATTAAGAGAGATGATAGAGGAGGAATAGTGCAATTACCTTACGGATTAGAAGCATATGCTCCTATTAAGCACTTGAGAAAAGAAGATAATAGTACTGCTGAAGTAGATGAGACTTTGACATTCAAAGTAATTGAATTTAATAGAGACGATAAGAGAATATTAGTTTCTCACTTAAGATATGTAGATGATATCAAAAGAGAAGCTGATGATTCTGTAAGAGCAGAAAAGAGAACAGAAAGAGAAGAAGTGAAAAAAGCAGTTAAGAAAACTAATTCTAATACTGAAAGAGCCACTATGGGTGACTTAGATGTTTTCTCTCAATTGAAAGCTCAATTATCTACTGAGACTCCTGCCGCTCCTAAAAAAGAAGCGAAAGTAAGTAAAGCGAAAACTGAAGTGAAAACTGAAGCGAAAACTGAAGCGAAAACTGAAGTGAAAACTGAAGCGAAAACTGAAGCGAAAACTGAAGCGAAA
>JAZGFO010000189.1:0-2033 GCA_036479655.1 Saprospiraceae bacterium | reverse complement strand
TTACAAAGTCCGCAAAATTTACAATTTTTCGTGTCTATTAAATAAAGAAAAAATAACCAGTTTGTAAATACAAAAAAAATGAAAATACTAATTACAATAGCCACAAGTCTTTTTATTGCCAGCACCGTTTTAGGTCAAAATGATTCAATAAGAATTTATAGTATTAGTCCATTAAAAATTATAAATAAGATAACCATTCAATCAGGAGCAAGTTATTTGGCATTAAAAGATCAAACATTTAGCCCAATCGTGTTTTCTGGAGTAATACCTAGTATTCGATTAGGATTTAATCAGAATAGGTATAATGAAAAATTGTGGAATACAGATATATCTTTATCATATGGAAATATAGATTATAAGAATAAATACTTCAAAAGCACATTTATTGCTGCTCAATTTACATTTAATTATTTGTGGAAAATTAGATCTTTTAAAAACTCAAAAATATTTTTAGGTGGTCAATTTAAATCCGTATTAAATTTACTCGACTATGATGGCTTCAATAGTGCTGGTTGGTTCACCGCACAACAACTTGAACCTATTTTAATATATACATACGCTATATCAGGCAGACAGTCGATAAGTGGCCAATTTTCTTATCCTATTATGAGTCTAGTATCAAGACCAAGTTATGCTGGTATAGATGAGTTTGTTGTTGTTAATTCTGATAATGTACCAAAGATACTATACTCAAGAATGAAACTCTATAGTCTAAACAAATTAATAAACCCAAATATTGAATTGAAATATTCTTATACATTGAAAAGAAGTATTTTTTCCATTTCGGCAAATTATAGCTATTTGCAGGTTAATTCAGTTCGTAAATATTATAAGAACACGCTTGGCTTAAACTTAATTTATCAACTAAAAATAGGATAGAATAATGAAAAATAGAATAATATTTATTCTTTGTATTGTTTTCACTTTACAAAGTTGTTTAAAGGATGATCTTAAAAATACTAATCAAGATATATTTCAGTATATATGGGATGATATGGATCAAAATTATGGAGGGTTTTCACCAAGAAACATTGATTGGAATTCTCTATATGAGATTTACTATCCGCAGGCTGTTGCTTCTGAAACCGAAGCAGAATTGTTTAGTATCTGCACAGAAATGTTAGACAATTTAGACGATCAACATATTTTTGTATACAGTAATAATCTCGATCAAGGCTTTTCATCTGGAAAAGAGGATGATGAAATACTTGCGGAAGCAGAATTTGATGCTTCAATCATTACAAATAATTATTTAGATAATTTTAAAACAATTGACGCTGATGATGAATCATTAATCTATGGCTTTATCGAGAATGAAAACTTTGGGTATATCTATATTCCAAATTTTGGATTTAATGGTGTTAGATGGTTTGAAGAAATTGATCATATTATTTCGGTATTAGAAGATACTGAGGGTTTAATTATTGACGTCAGGAATAACGGTGGCGGTAGCCCAATAATCGATAGGTATATATCAAGTCGCTTTGTTTCGGAGGAAAAATTTGTTTTTACTATACAAACTAGAAACGGACCGCAGCATTCAGAATTTGATGAACCTATAGCGTACTTTGCTACACCTAAAGGTGATAAACAATACACCAAAAATACGATTATTTTAACTAATCACTCAACGGTAAGTGCAGGAGAAGAATTTATACTATTCTTGGAAACACAACCTCATATTACTGTTGTTGGCGATACTACTTCTAATGCATTTTCAACGACAACCTTCGATAGATTACTTCCGAATGGTTGGGAGTATGGATTTCCTAATCAGCTTTATCTCTATCCTGATGGCACTAGCCCTGAAGGAGTAGGTATTATTCCAGATTTCTATATAAGAAATGATAGTTTAGATGTTCAAAACGGAATTGATAAAGCTTTAGAAAAAGCAATTGATATGTTGTAATAGCTTTATAAGATAATAATTAGGGTCTTTTGAAATATTCTCAACAAACTAAATTTAAATAATAGGAAATTTATAAACCATCATTTTAGATACCTAAAAAACAATTAGAAATTAACAAAATAGA
>JAZGFO010000188.1:0-9772 GCA_036479655.1 Saprospiraceae bacterium | reverse complement strand
TCATGAGGTATTAGTAGAAAAGGCAGTGTTGGGATGGAAAGAGTATGAATTAGAATTGCTGAGAGATGCCAATAATAATGTAGTGATTATTTGTACAGTTGAGAATTTAGACCCTATGGGCATACATACTGGTGATAGTATTACTGTAGCTCCTGCTATGACTTTGTCTGATAAAGGGTATCAAAAAATGAGGAATGATGCTATTCAATTGATGCGTTCAATGGGAAATTTTGCAGGTGGATGTAATGTCCAGTTTTCGCAAAATCCTGAAACGGAAGAATTAATATGCATTGAGATTAATCCCCGTGTATCAAGATCTTCTGCACTTGCAAGTAAAGCGACAGGTTATCCTATTGCTAAGATTGCAACAAAACTTGCCATTGGGTACAATCTTGATGAGTTGAAAAACCAAATCACCCAGACAACCTCTGCTTTTTTTGAGCCTACATTGGATTATGTTATTGTAAAAATGCCAAGATGGAATTTTGAAAAATTTAATGGTGCTGATACACGATTAGGATTGCAAATGAAATCTGTTGGAGAAGTGATGGCAATAGGAAGAAATTTTTTGGAAGCAATGCAAAAGGCTTGTCAATCTCAAGAAAATGGTAGATCAGGATTAGGTGCTGATAAAAAAGAATGGATTAAGACTGAAGATATTTTAAAGAGACTTGAGGCAGCTAGTGACGATAGAATCTATAGATTAAAAGATGCACTGCGATTGGGCGTGCCAAGTAAGACTGTTCACAAGCTTACAAAAATAGATCCTTGGTATATTAGTCAGATTAAAAGATTGGTGAAGTATGAAAATCAATTGATGAGATATAATGTGCCTGAAGATATTCCGAGAGATTTTTTCAAAGAATTGAAATCTGTCGGATACGCTGACGCCCAAATAGCATATATGTTAAGGGTAGAAGAAGAGGAGGTAACTACACAAAGAAAAAAACTGGACATACGTAGGACTTATAAAATGGTAGACACATGTGCTGCAGAGTTTGAAGCTCAGACACCATATTTTTACTCTACATTCGATGCTGAAAATGAAAGTATTCCTTCTGACAAGAAAAAAATAATAGTACTGGGATCTGGTCCAAATAGAATAGGACAAGGAATAGAATTTGATTATTGTTGTGTGCATGGTCTAATGGCAATTAAAGAAGCAGGATACGAAGCTATTATGATAAACTGCAACCCAGAAACGGTATCTACAGATTTTGATATAGCTGACAAATTGTATTTTGAGCCAGTGTTTTGGGAACACTTAGAGGAAATCATTGAATTAGAAAATCCTGAGGGTATAATTGTCCAATTAGGAGGACAGACAGCTTTGAAGCTAGCAGAGACTTTACGTGACAGAGGAATAAAGATAATGGGAAGTAGTTTTGAGGCACTTGATTTAGCAGAAGACAGAGGACGTTTTTCTGATATGCTTAAGGAATTGGATATCCCATATCCCCGATATGGAGTAGCAGAGGATGCTGATAAAGCCTTGGAAATAGCCAATAGAGTTACGTATCCAGTTTTGGTGAGACCTTCCTATGTGTTAGGTGGTCAAAGGATGAAGATTGTTATTAATGACGATGAATTGGAAGCACAAGTTTTAGAAATATTCAAGCATATGCCAGATAATAAAGTGCTTGTTGATCAGTTTTTAGAACGAGCAAAAGAAGCTGAAGTGGATGCTATTTATGATGGGGAAGAGATATTGATTATGGGTATCATGGAACATATCGAACCAGCAGGTATCCATTCAGGGGATAGTTCAGCTTTATTGCCAACTTATAGTTTAAGTGATGAAGTGATAGAAACAATGAAAGCATATTCCCTTAAAATTGCTAAGGCTTTAAAAATTAGGGGCCTTATAAATATTCAATTCGCAATTAAAGATGAAAAAGTATATGTTATTGAAGCTAACCCAAGAGCATCAAGAACAACACCTTTTATAGCAAAAGCTTATGGGGTGCCATTTTTAAACATTGCTACTCATGTTATGATTGGCAGTAAAATGATAAAAGACTTTACTTTTGAGAAAAAATTAAATGGGTATGCTATAAAGGTACCTGTGTTTTCGTTTAATAAATTTCCCAATGTTGATAAACAATTGGGACCTGAGATGAAAAGTACGGGTGAAGCAATTCGATTTATCAAAGACTTAAATGATCCATTTTTCAGAGAATTAGAACGTAACAGAAATATGTTTTTGACAAGGTAAATAGTTAAAATAAAATCTAATATTTATTTTGTATAAAGAATTATGAAAAATATTTTAGCTAAATTAATAGGGACTTCTTTTGGAAGCGGGTATGGTCCAGTTGCACCAGGTACTTTTGGGACATTATTTGGTATTGGTATATATGTTTTGCTTGCGCAAGGCTATCCAAAGCCAGAATCTATCTTAATAGGTGATATTGATAGGATATTGATTTGCATGATTATTCTATTTACAATATTAGGTACATGGAGCGCAAAAGTATTAGAACCAGAATGGGGACATGATCCAGGTAAGATTGTTATTGATGAGTGTATTGGTGTTTGGATTACAGTACTTTTTATACCCTTATCTTGGCTCAATGTACTATTAGCTTTTATCCTTTTTAGATTTTTTGATATATTAAAACCTTTAGGAATAAGTGAAATTGATAAAAAGATGGGTACACCATTTTCAGTTATGTTAGATGACATTGTTGCAGGAGTTTATTCAGCTATTGTTCTACAAGGAATACTGTTTTTGATTTGAACAAACGTTTGATTTTTTTGAATGAAAATTCTATATTTTATTTGATATTTATTTAATGTTTGGAAGATTTCAAAGACTGCAGCTTCACAACATCTTTTACCAATTTGACAACTTTGATTTTGATTTTTTTATTATTATCTCTTTATTGTAATCAAATGATGTTATTGTGAATGTAGTCAAAGTATTAATCGTAGAAGATGAAATGATTATTGCCAATTCGATAGTGAAAGATATTTTGAGTTTCGGATATGAAGTGATGGAACCTGCGATTAATTATTCTGAAGCAATCAAGGCTATTGAAAATCAATGTCCAGATATTGCTATTTTTGATATTCAATTATCTGGGAATAAATCAGGTATTGATTTGGCAAACGAAGTAAACGAAAAATATAAGTTCCCGTTTATTTACTTGACTTCTAATTCTGATAAAGAGACATTGTCAGCAGCCAAAAAAACTAACCCTTCCGCATTCTTAGTTAAGCCATTTAATTCAGAAGAATTATATGCCGCTATAGAGATAGCTATCTATAAATATTACAGCTTACAAGAGGAGGAATTCAATAGAAAAATATTAAATAATGCTTTGTTTATTAAGCAAAAGAGCGGTTTTGAGAAATTGTTATATAGTGATATTCGATATATAAAAAGTGATAATGTTTACTTAGATATATTTTTAAAAGATGGTACTCGAAAAGTGGTAAGAGGCACATTTAGGGACTATATATTATTGTTGCCTTCAAATTTCATACGTACACATCGTAGTTACATTGTGAATATTGACCTATTGAAATCCATCCATAACTTAGAGATTGTAATTGATACAATTGCCTTGCCTATAAGTAAGCAGATGAAAGAGTTTGTGTTAAATAGACTGAATCATGATTAGTAAGTTTAAATTAGGTATAGTATTTATTTTCATGGTACCGACATTGTGGTGTAATGCTCAAAGCTACACAACCGAGTTCAAGCAAAATTGGAATCATATCGTAACGCTAGAAGAACTGATTTTAGAGTCCAAGATTGATTCTGCTATTCTGATACTAGAAGGTTATCCTTCTTCACAAGAGTCGAATATGTTGATTTTGAATAGAATGGTAAATAATGGTATACAAATTAATGATAACTTCTATAAATTTGTGCTAAATGTTATTGATGATGGATTTTCTCCGTTAGAAATAAGTGATTTTATATCTGCAAACATCGAATTGTTTCATCAAGAAATATCAAATACTGGTACTGCAAGTATTAGTTATATAAAGATTAGATGGGCCCAAATGATGTTATTACTCGATAGTGGATATTTAAAGGAAGCACAAATTATTTTTGATAGTTTTGATAGGTATACCAGTAACTATATTGGAAATAAAGAATTTACTTTAAGAGCAGATGCATATAGGAATCTATACCAAATAGTGATCGAAACAATCAATAACGATAAAAGTAAGATATCTTCTTACTTTGACAAAAACAATGTAATTTGTAATGAATTAGGAGATTTGAACTTGAAATTTGCAACTGAGTTACATTGTTCTTTTTTGTATGTGTTAGATAATGATGTTGATAGTTATATTGAGCTATGTAAGAAAAACAAAACATTGGTACACAATGGAAATTATGAAAAAAGATATGAATATTTTTTTTCCAAAAACTTATTGGATGGGTATCTGTTTAAAGGTGGGTTGGAGAACGAAATAGATAGTTTGCTTTCTTTTGTGAATGCTAATCCTAGGTATAGATGGATGAGTTATGCTTATTATGTACAATTTGTAGGAGATTTAGAGGTGTCAGATCCAAGAGTTAATAAAATTTTCGAACAATTTGAAGTAGATGATTTACCACAGCTGTGTGATTCCCTTCTTACAGTCTCAAAAGATAGAATAGTTGCCAATGAGTATTATCAATTATTACGATTAAGTGCAAAAGCACTACAGAAGAAAAAATATTTTGCTAAAGCGATCACCCTAAAAGATCAGAGCATTTCTCATATCCGTAAGATATATACAAAGGATTTATCTACAATACTGTCATTAAATGAGACGAGAAGAATAGAAGAAGTCAAGAACTTGGAGATCTCTTTGGAGAAGCAAAAGACGCAAAAGTATATGTTATTGTCTATTGCAGTTGGCTTGTTGTCACTCTTTTTGGGATGGGCATATTGGTTGCAGTCTACTCAGAAAAACAAATTGAAATCATTGTCTAAAAAGCTTCAATCTCAAGACAAGGAGAAACAAGTATTGTTAAAAGAGTTACATCATCGAGTAAAGAATAACTTTCAAGTGATTTCGGGTTTATTCGATATTGGTAGCAATTCAAACGACAATCCAGAATTAGATAAGTTTATACTGGATGCTAAAAATAGAATACGGTCTATGGCGATGATTCATAGTAAATTATATCAGAATAATTCGTCTGAAATTTCTCTACATACATATATAAATGAATTACTCGAAGACCTAAAACAGTCTTATGCTCTTAATAGAGTCAGTTCTTATATAGTCATAGATTCAAGGTTTCTACTAGACATGGATACGGTATTAGTGGTAGGTTTAATTGTGAATGAGCTAATTGTTAATTCGTTTAAACATGGATTTATTAGTACAGGGAGAGCTACTATAACAGTACTTTTAGAAGAGGGTACTGATGAACATATTATCACAGTCAAGGACAATGGAAATGGATTGAATATATCATTTTCGGAGGCTAAGAAAAGCTCCTCTGGTCTTAATTTAGCTAGTTTGCTCTCTAAGCAAGTGCATGGAAACTTAACATATCAGTTTGATAAGGGCAGTGTTTTTAAACTCCATTTTAAAGATTCTAAGATGAGATTGTTAGTTGATTAAACCTAGTTATCTTGTTTAGAAGACCATTCTGTATACATTTCACAACAGTTTATGCTTGTTTGACAACTATTTTTTTTCAAAATACATATTATAAAATATTATATGTATGTTTGTGCTTAGAAATAATATTATATAGTTTTGTTATTTGTATATATATATATGTAATTTAGTGACTTCTGTTGCTTGTTTGCGTCTTAATTTATAGCGGAACTAAATTAGTATTTTATCGACTAATATTAAAAACTACACACAATGAAAAATTTATGCAACAGCAATGCTGTTACTTCTGTACGTCCGTACGTGAATTTCTTTTTAGTAAAAAGAGTATTCCTGTTTTTATCATTAATTATGTTTTCTCATCTTTCTAATCTTTCCGCTCAATGTAGCGGTTCAGATATTGGTGGAAACGTGTTTTTAGAAAAAAACATAAACCCAACAGCTGGTACAACCAACACTTACGGAATTAAAGATTCAAATGAATCGGGATATGCAGGTGTAACTGTCAATGTATGGGACGTAAATGGCGTGATGATGCAAACCACAACTGATGCCAATGGAGATTGGGCTATTTCAGGTATGACTTATCCAGTGAGAGTAGAGTATAGTTGGAGTGAAAGCTGGTTGGATAGTAGTCCAGATGGTACAAATACCAACACTTCTGTGCAATTCCACGATGCAGCAAATTGTAATGCTGATTTCGGATTGTTCTATTCAGCGGACTTTTGTCAGTTCAATCCAGATATTAGTACTTCCATATTTGTTAAAGGAGATAAAGATTTATCACATGCAGGAAATGATTATGGATTAATCTCATTCCCATCTCAAAATCCTGTTGATTATACTTTTGCAGATGATGTAGATCTTGAAGATTTGGGAACTGTTTACGGTCAGGCATACAAAAGAGAAACAGAATCTGTTTTTCTTTCTGCATATATGAAACGACATAGTGAATTAGGAGACGATGGGCCTGGAGCTATTTATAGAGTAGATAAGATGACAGGTAATGTTATCCTTTTTGCTGATCTTAATGCCATTGCTGGTACGGATGTGGCAGGTGCTGACCCAAGACCAACTGGATTTAGTGATTGGTTTCACGATCCAGATATGTTTCCATTAGTAGGGCGTTCAGGGATTGGAGATATAGAGATGTCTGATGACGAAAAAACTTTGTATGCAGTAAATATGAAAGATAAGAAGTTGTATATATTGGATGCAACAGATCCTGATGCTACAGCAACAAGTTTTAAATCTCCTCCTGTTGATATTCCAAATAATTGTGATAATCCTATTGATAGTAGACCGATGGCATTGAAGTATTATCAAGGTGATTTATATGTAGGCGTAACCTGTTCTGCGGAGTCAACAGTAACTCCTGGCATGATAGGAGATAGATCTCAAATGAAAACAGAAGTTTGGAAATTTGATCCTATTACGAATACATTTGCTGCAACACCCGAAGTGTCCGTCCCATTAGACTATGATAGAGGGCCAGTTTATTCTGCAGATATATCAGCAGAACCAGCTATAGCATCATTGCCAGATTTTGAAATAAAATGGAGACCATGGCAAACCAATTGGAAAGCGATATATAATGATACACTACCTGGCAATTTAGGAGGAGCCTCTAATGGAGGAGCGGGATACTCTGGAGCTAATTTTTATTTGGAATACCCACAACCTTTATTATCTGATATCGAATTTGATAATGGGAATATGATATTGGGTATTAGAGATATTAACGGAGATATGTTAGGTAATGAAGTGGGTTCGCCAGATGTGAATGAAGCAGATACACATGTAGGAACAGGTATGGGAGATATTCTACGTTTGTGTGGTGATCCAGTGAGTGGTTGGACTACAGAGTCTAACGGAAGTTGTGGAGGAGTAACCACAATGGGTGATAATAATCTACAAGGTCCAGGTGGGGGAGAGTTCTATTGGAATGATCAAGGACCAGGTGGTACAAATGGTAGTGGATCTCTTGCTGGACATGCTGAAACTACTTCAGGGGCTTTGGTTCAAGTGCCAGGGCAAGATGAAATAATATCTACTGGAATGGGTGTCGAAGGCTCATTGGTAAATGGTATTCTGTACTTAAATAATACGACAGGTGAAGCTACGGATAAACTTAAAATTGTTAACAATGATCCATTGTACTCTTTCGGTAAATCTCAAGGTTTAGGAGACCTTGAAGTACTATGTGATCCTGCGCCAATCGAGATAGGAAATAGGGTATGGATAGATAAAGATAAAGATGGTGTTCAAGATCCTGATGATACTGGTATTGCTGGTATTACCGTAGAGCTATATGATGATACGAATACCTTAGTGGCAACAGCAATCACTGATGCAAATGGTAATTATATTTTTTCAAATGCAACAGGTACTACAACTGGTAGCCATATTTATGGTATTACTCAGTTAGATCCAGATATGGATTATACAGTTAGAATACCGAATACCATTGGTGGCAGTCAGCAAACAGCATTGGCAGGCCATTTAATTACTTTGTCGGATACTGGTGAAGGATCACAGCCTAATGTCAATGACAATGATGGTATAACTGTAGGCACAGGAGCTGAAGTTATGGTACCTAAAGATTCTATTCTATATCATGGTAATAATAATCATACATTCGATTTTGGTTTTGTATTATGTGAAGTAGAAGTAGCGGCAACAGTCTCAACACCTAAATGTGTTGGTGAAGAAGTGCTTTTCACATCTACACCTACTGATGGAGCTACACCATATACTTATGTATGGACAGGTCCAGGTTCTTTAGATGATGCTAATGCTCAAAATCCTAAGATTGCAAGTGGAGTTATAGGAGATGCAGGTACGTATAAAGTTATTGTAACTGATGCAGTTGGTTGTATGGACTCTATTGAAGTAATTTTAGTAGTCAATCCACTACCAACGTGTACGGCAGGGAATAATGGCCCAGTATGTATGGGTGATAATATCGAATTAACAGAAACAGGCAATGGAACAAGTTGGGCATGGAGTGGACCAGATGGATTCAGTTCAACAATGCAAAACCCAACAGCATTTGCATCAACAGGAGCAAAAGCAGGAACATACACAGTAATAGTAACAGATGCAAACAACTGTACAAGCACTTGTCAAACAACGGTAGTAGTCAATCCACTACCTATCTGCGATGCAGGAAGTGATATGATTATCACATGTAATAATAATATGACAGTTACACTTGATGGAAGTGGTTCAAGTGCAGGACTCAGTTATCTTTGGACAGGACCTGGAACAATAATAAATGAAACAAGTCAAAATCCTACTGTAAATGAAGTTGGAACTTATACTATTGAAGTTACAAACCCTACTACAAATTGTACCAGTAGTTGTACTGTAAATGTAACCAATGATTTATCAACACCAACGTGTGATGCAGGAGCGGATATGATGCTAAACTGTACCACAGCAAGTGTAGTATTAGATGGAAGTGGCTCAACGGCAGCAATGGATTATCTATGGACAACAGCAGATGGAAATATAGTATCAAATGCAACAACATTAGCACCAACAGTAAACGGAGCAGGAACTTATACATTGACAGTAACAGATCCTTCAAATGGCTGTAGTTCAAGTTGTACAGTAGAAGTAACTCAAGACACTTCAATCCCAACTTGTGATGCAGGAACAACAGCAGAACTAACTTGTACAACGAC
Organism: Saprospiraceae bacterium; assembly: GCA_036479655.1. Lineage (GTDB taxonomy): Bacteria > Bacteroidota > Bacteroidia > Chitinophagales > Saprospiraceae > CAJXUU01. The sequence goes on along the minus strand of JAZGFO010000188.1, from coordinate 506 downwards.
CACTACCCAATTAGATGGAAGTGGATCAACAGCAGGATTAGATTATCTATGGACAACAACGGGAACTGGGAATATCACAATGGGAGAGACAACGTTAACCCCAACAGTTGATGCACCAGGAGTATATACATTGACAGTTACCAATACAGTAACAGGATGTACAAGTAATTGTAGTGTGACAATCACAGAAGATATCACTCCGCCAAGTTGTACACCATCAAATGATGGCCCATTGACTTGCGTGAAAACAACAGTAACAGTAAGTTCAACAACAGATGCGGCCAATGCAACGTATGCTTGGAGTACAAGTAATGGAGGAACGATAACTGGTATGACCAATATGAGTACAGCAACGGCAACGACAGCTGGTACATACAGTGTATTGATTACAAATACAGATAACGGATGTACAAATACTTGTGAAACAATAGTAACAGAAGACAAAGCAATCCCGAGTTGTGATATCACAGAGACAGGTGAATTAACTTGTATAGTATTATCAGATA
>JAZGFO010000187.1:0-12691 GCA_036479655.1 Saprospiraceae bacterium | reverse complement strand
AAGTGGTAAACTATTATTCGTTATCTCCAATCTATTATTCGTTATATAATTTGATTCCAAATCAATCTGACTTAAATCAATCAATCATAAAAATTAATTTTAAATTTGTGTCAGAACTAAAATCGTGAAAATGCAAATATTAGGAGTACTCGGAGCTGGCGCTATGGGAACAGGAATAGCCCAAGTAGCATCTATGGCTGGCTGGGAAGTACATCTTGTTGATATTAATGAAGCAGCAATAATATCGGCACGCCAAAAACTACAAAACATTCTTAATAGACAAGTAGAAAAAGGTAGGATGACCGATCAAGAAGTTATAGCAATTATGGGTCGCATATATTTCAGTTCTTCTCTATCGGTATTTAAAAAGGCAGATATGATTATAGAAGCTATAGTTGAAAATTTAGCGATAAAGCAAAAAGTATTCAAAGAGATAGAATCGATAGTAACGGACAAATGTATCCTTGCAACCAACACTTCTTCATTGGCCGTTACGGCAATAGCCCAGTCTTGCGACAAACCAGAACGTGTCTTGGGCATTCATTTTTTCAATCCAGCTCCATTGATGAAGTTGGTTGAGATTATACCAGCAGTCCAGACAGATAATGACATAGTTAATACCATTCAAAAAACTATTGAAAGCTGGGGTAAATATACCGTATTAGCTAAAGACACTCCTGGCTTTATTGTTAATAAAGTTGCCCGTCCATTTTATGGAGAAGCAATGCGTATTTTAGAAGAAGGTATTGCTGATCATGCTACCATCGATTGGGTAATGACTGATCTTGGAGGATTTAGAATGGGTCCATTTGCTCTAACAGACTACATTGGTCATGATGTCAATTACAAAGTTACGGAGACAGTTTGGAAGTCATTTTATTATGATGGACGATATAAACCTTCATTTGCCCAAAAAAGATTAGTAGATGCAGGTTATTTAGGTCGAAAAACGGGAAAAGGCTTTTATAATTACGGAGATAATGCCAAAAACAATGCACCAAAAAAGGATGTAAAATTAGGTGCCGAAATACTTAATAGAATATTATCGATGCTTATAAATGAAGCTGCAGACACTGTATATATGGGCATTTGCACCGAAGAAGCTGTAGAATTAGCTATGACTAAAGGTGTCAATTACCCTAAAGGGCTTTTAGCCTGGGGAAAAGAAATCGGTTTTAATAAAATAATAGAAACATTGGACAATTTATATAATCAACATCATGAAGAACGGTATAGAGTAAGTCCTTGGTTAAGGAATTGTTAAATATATTGACTTTTTTTATTCTTTTTCCGCTCGCCGCTCAGGCGTTGAAGAAGATGTGTTTTAGTATCTTGCAGATGGCTGTTTGATGTGTTTTTTTTATTCTAAATATAATTTTTTTAATAAATATATTGACTTTTTATTCTTTTTTCCACTCGCCGTTCTGGCGTTCATTCTTTTTGTCTTGAAACAAAAAAAGATTACCGTCTGCTTTAGCTGACGGATACAAGACTTTTCTACAATGGCTTTAGCCACATTATTAACATTCGGTTTGCTCATACACCAATCTGTTTTTTATCTCAATTTAATCAAAAATATACTAAAATTATAAATGCCGAGAAATAGTGTAGTGCTTAAAAATTAGAGTAGTGCAAATGTAGTTTTGAATATAGGTCAACATCTAAGTCAACATCCAAGTCCACATCTAACAGCGGGCCGCCCGTGCGAAAACGAGGGTGCGGAAGCGGCATTGCAGCATAGCATTTTTTCGGACTAGATTTTTTTTGTTTTCGTTTTTTTTATCAATGAAAAAGGCTAACAACACTCGCTAACGCGATTTCTTCATTAGAGCACTATCGTACTCTACTCCCAAAGGAGTTCATTCAGTCATGTCTGATAAGACAATATCTAAGAAGCATCTAATAAAGTCCGTTTGACAAGAAAATCTAATTTATATCTTGCACATGGCGGTTTGATGGTTTTTTTATTCTAAATATCATTTTTTTAATAAATATATTGACTTTTTATTCTTTTTTCCACTCGCCGTTCGGGCGTTTATTCTTTTTGTCTTGAAACAAAAAAAGATTACCGTCTGCTTTAGCTGACGGATACAAGACTTTTCTACAATGGCTTTAGCCACATTATTAACAGCTTCATTCCCCAATATAGATTTCCTAAGTTAATTACAATTCGGTTTGCTCATACACCAATCTGTTTTTATCGCAATTTGATCAAAAATATACTAAAATTATAAATGCCGAGAATAGTGTAGTGCTTTTTAATATTGAGGTAATAATTAACAAAAGAAATGATTTCATAACATATTTTACAAATACTTAACATATAACTACCTAATTATAAGCATTTTTTATATATTTGCAATTAGTAATATGTCCAACCTACATTGCTATCTAATTTCGAGATAGAAAAACTAAGAGAATGATTTACAGCCATCTTATATCTTAAGGAGTATGTTTTCCTTAAAAAAAATTGGAAACAGTAAATAATTTATAAAAACAACTTAGTATGAAAATTCATCTTAAAAATTTAAAATTTTCCTTGTTATTAGTTTTAGCATTTGCTAATTCTACTTTCGCAACAGAAACTGGAGACCTAATTCTTAACGCTAGGGTGTACCTTGAAGGTGCTGTCTATAATAGCTTTGAGACAGGAGAAACACATGGCAGACCTCTTATGAGAGATGATTTAAGAAAGAGTCCATTTAACAATCAAAGATTAATACCCAACAAAGATATTTACCAGACACCATATCAAGTTAGTGATTATATCACATTGGATATTACTGATAAATATACGCATGTTGCATGTGGTGCTTATCAACAATTCCAAGAAATACCAAATACTTATACTGTATTTGCAGTACAGGGAGAAAATGCAATAATTGATTGGGTATTTGTAGAATTAAGGGATAAAAATGACAGGACAAATGTCATAGCAACAAGATCAGGGTTGCTACAAAGAGATGGTGACATTGTAGATCTTGATGGAATATCTGGATTAGAATTTCCCGGTATAGATGAAGATTATTATTATATAGCTATACATCATAGAAATCATTTGGCTGCCATGACAAAGTATGCAGTTACGCCTCAAGAAATAGCAACTTTAGTTGATCTTAGCAGTTATAATGTTCCAATGTTTGATTTTGGAATGATAGGATCATATGATTATTCTGGGATGGCAATGAAGTCTTTAATGGTTGGTTCTACTAATGTACGAGCATTATGGGGCGGAGATGCCGATGCTAATGGGAAAATAGTTTACCACGGCACTAAAAATGATTTAACTGTTATTCATGAAGAAGTAGCAGGTTTTGACATGGCACAAAATCCAATGTTTAAAACAGATTTCAATAATGCTATTGGTTATTTGCAAGGTGACTTTGATATGAATGGAAAAACTAAATTTGACTTTCCTGAAGATGATAAGAATTTAATATTTGGACAAGTATTGTTTTATGGTCTAAATTCTGAATATGCATCAAATTTTGCAAGATTAATCGAGCAAATGCCATAAAATCAAAGAAAAAACATTCTTAAAAAGACCACCTTTTTCAAGGTGGTCTTTTTTTATATATTATTCTTTTCTCCACTCGCCGTTCGGGCTTTCATTTCTGACCTTGAATCAAGAAACGAACCAAATAAATTCAGGGCTTGTATAATTTTTAACGCATTTTTTTAATCAATCCTGTATTCCCGAAATCCTAAAAATCCTGTTCAGAATTATAGCGTGGCAGTTTTCCCTTCAGGGAGTTAGAAGGTAGCAGGACTCTCTTTATACATTTATTAACATAATAAAAATTTGTAACTCCAAATTCGTAATTAACAATTCATTCTATCAATTCTAATTCTTCAAATACCTTCAAATCAAGTGTTTTAATATGTGCTTTAAAAGGATACCAATCTTCTTCAATAAATTGATTTGTAGCTTCAAGAATTTTTTTAGTCATTGTCTCAGCAATATTTACAGCATTCATAGCATTTGCTCCCGGTTTGCCCCAGCTTCCATATATATATCCTCTTGCAGCAAACAACTTACTCATTAAGTTTTCTGTGTTTCTTTGAATACCCTTTATATTTTTCGGCATCATGTACACAAGCTCTAAACTGTCTATAGCTTTATTCAAAATTTTGGCAAGACTATCGACCTTAGATTTTACATTTTTTGGTTGATTGTCAACCAAAGACTTAGCCGTTTTTATATTCTTTTTAGCCTTCATTAATTGTTTAAATGCCTTAGCAGCTTTACCAACTGTTTTTTCAAAATTTTTCTGAGCCTCAATATTTTCTTGCAGATCATTTATATTCTGGTCAATTCTTGGGTCATGCATTACTTTTACCCAAGTAGATGTTTTTATTATAGCTTTTATAGAATCCATAGGATCTCCTTTTGTTATTATCACCTGATAGTCTCCAGGTAATACATCTACACCCCCAGGCAAGTCTGCATCTTTTTTAGGTTCAGTCCGACTAGGATACCTCACACCATCTCTGTCCAAATACCAAGCTACATTACCGTATCCACTTTTAATTTTTCTCGAAAATCGTCTGACTGTATCTTGATTACTATCTAAGACACAAACATGAACTTTCTCTTCTTTTTCATCCTTGTTGTCTTTATTAGGTTTATTCCAAACTCCAATTTTAGCATATCCAATACTCTTATTATCCCCAACAAATTCTCCTTGAGCACTAAATCTTATGCCATCATAAGACCTCATAGATACTTGATAAGCAATAGGAGGATCAAAAGCAACTATATCTTGATTCAATATAGATTGCCCTTCTTTTGCTATTTTTCGTAGTGGTCTAATGTCGTCAAGAATCCATATCGCTCTACCAAAAGTTCCAATCACCAGATCATGTTCTCTTGGATGTATAACCAAGTCAGAAACTTGCACACTTGGAAAACCTTCATTGAGGTGTATCCATTTATTTCCTTTATCTAATGACATGTAAAGCCCTGCATCAGTACCCAAAAACAAGAGATTTGATTCTATAGGATCTTGAACAATACATTGCACAAAACCCTTGACCTGGCTGTCATCTACTATCCTATCAAATGATTTACCAAAATTAGTAGTATGGTATGCATAAGCAGAATAATCATTTTTACGATAATTATTAACAACTACAAAAGCTTCTTTAGCATTAGTCTTTGATGCTTGTATTTGTGGAATCCAACTTCCCTTAGGTGCTCCACGAAGTTTTTTATTAAGATTCACAAAAGTTTTTCCACCATCTTTAGATAATTGCAGGTTTCCGTCATCCGTTCCTACCCATATAACTTCCTTATCAACAGAACTAGGAGCAATGGATAATATAGTTGTATAATTTTCTGCCTGTGTAGCGTCAATAGTCAATCCACCACTCTTATCTGCATGTTGTTTTGTCGTATCATTAGTCGTAAGATCATCTGACAAAATGGTCCAAGAATCCCCACAGTCAGGAGAATAATGTAAATATTGGCTCCCAAAATAAGCACCACAATTATTAAACGGATCTTGTGCTATAGCAGCATTCCAATTGAATCGAAGTATTTTGCCATCAGGATGTACTGGTCTTACAAATTTATTATTACCAGTTTTTCTATCATAGTAACCAACATAGCCACCTTGTGACATTGACCATCCATACCTACTATTTTCCATATTAGGAACAACATCAAAACCATCTCCAAAAGAAATTTCTTGAAAATCATAATTTCGTATTCCTCCCCGTTTTAATACCATTGAAGGTCCTGCCCATGATCCATTGTCTTGCATTCCTCCATATACATTATAAGGCCAATCATTATCCACATTGATATGATAAAACTGTCCAACAGGAATATTATGAATAAATTGCCACGACTCACCTCTATCCCGAGAAATATTAAGTCCTCCATCATTACCATTAATCAAATAGGTAGGATCGTTGGGGTGAATCCAAAATGCATGATGATCAGGATGCACGTTATTTCCATAATCCATAATTGTTTTGAAAGTCTTACCTCCATCTTCACTTTTTGATACATAAGACCATAGATTATAAATCCTATTTTCATTAGTTGGATCTACATATATTTCAGAATAGTAAAAAGGTCTGTTACCAATATTTTTCTTAGAAACTAATTTCCATTTTTCTCCTCCATCGGTACTTTTATACAAACCATTCTCCTTGGCTTCTACAAGTGCGTAAATGATATTAGGCATTGAAGGAGCTATCGCCAATCCAATTCTACCCAATTCTCCTTTAGGTAGTCCCTCTTTTGGGGTGATTTTTTTCCATGATTCTCCTCCATCATAAGTAAGATGTAAGCTACTGCCTTCTCCACCAGATACAAAATCCCACGGCGTACGCATATGTTGGTACATCGCTACCATCAATTTATTGGGATTAGTAGGATCTGCTACCATGTCACCTATACCCGTTGTATTATTGATGTACAAAATATTTTTCCAAGTCTTACCACCATCATTAGTTTTAAATAGTCCTCTTTCTTTATTAGGTCCCCAAGGAGATCCCATCGCTCCTGCGTATATAATATTCGAGTTGTTTTGATCTATTATTATTCGATGAATTACTTTTGTTCCTTTTAGTCCCATCAATTTCCATGTCTTTCCACCATCGATTGATTTATATATACCTGCCCCCGTATTTAAAGAATTTCGAGGGTTTCCTTCTCCTGTACCTACCCAGATTTCACTTGGGTTATTTTGATTTATTTTTAACGAACCAATTGACATTACTGGCTGTTTATCAAAAATAGGCACCCACGATATGCCACCATTTTCACTTAACCATACACCGCCTGATGCAGTGCCAATAAATATCCTATCTGAATCGCTTAGGTCAACATCTATTGCTGTAACTCGACCACTCATACCTGCAGGACCAATATTTCTAAAAGAAAGACCTTTCCAATCTTCCAGTTTAAGTTGTCCATTTAATACAAGACTAAATAATAGTACCTGAGCTAATAATATTACTTTTTTCATATACAATTGTTGTTTAACTTGATTAAATATTACTCAATAAATTAAAAGCTATAGACAAATCCCAATCCATTGTTAGTTACATTTAATTTTAAATATCCCAATTCCGAATTATTCTTTTGTTTGACTACTATATTATATTGATCAACAGCTTTTTTTATTTTTATGCGTTTTGCAATGTGTGTACCCAAACTAATCCCTTCTATTCCTATACCAATTAGCCCCATTACTCCAGTTAATGCATTATATACGCCCCTCAAACCAGAACCATTACTTTCGCCATTGTCTAATATCAAAGCCCCAGCAAATATCGTAACTACACCTAATAGGATGCCCTTTGAGATATCCTTTTTAGTTTAGCACTTTGTTGATATAGAATAAATGATCTTTCATATTTTGACAACTGATAACCTAATTCAATAGTATTTAGCTTTTTTGATTTATAGTAATTATCCCCATAAGAATTTACAATAACTTGGGCATCACTTGAGGTAACAGCAATTAAAAAACTGAAGCTTAAAAATAGCAATTTGAATATACGATTCATAGAAATAAAAAAAACATTAATTAAAATACATCAAAATATCCTCTGATGTTGTGCAATATAGAAAAAAAGAATAAATTTGCATCACTTTACAAAGCCGATGTGGCGGAACTGGTAGACGCGCTGGATTCAAAATCCAGTTTCTTAGGAAGTGAGGGTTCGATTCCCTCCGTCGGTACTAAATCAAAACAGGATATATTCTTAACTGAATATGTCCTGTTTTTTTTAATATTAAATTGAGATTGGGTTATTTGATATAATGAGTTAAATCAAAGGCTCCATAATAGCTTCTGTTGCATCTATCCATTCTGCGGCTTCCTCAATAGACATTGCGACATCTACATTATAATTACCAATAGACAACCTTCGCAATGCCGTGAGATAAGCACCAGAACCCAAACTCCTACCATAATCATCGGCTATGGCTCTAATGTATGTACCTTTGCTACAATCGACAAACATATCGACTTCATTAGGTAGATCAATCCTTGTAAGATGACAATCGTTAATAGTCAAATGTCTAACTTTTCGTTCTACTGTTTTACCCTTTCGTGCCAATTCATACAATTTTTGTCCTTTAATTTTAATAGCCGAAAACATAGGAGGACATTGTTCAATTTCTCCTTGAAATAGAGCCAATTTTTCTTCCAACAAGTCTTGTGTGATGTGATCCGTTGGATAATTAGCATCTTCATCACTTTCTGCATCAAAACTAGGTGTAGTAGCACCAAGTTTTAATGTAGCACTATAGGTCTTATCCATGCCTACCATTTGGTCTATAGATTTGGTGTACTTGCCTACACACAATATCAATAATCCTGTTGCCATAGGATCTAATGTGCCAGCATGTCCAACTTTAATCTTCTTTACTTCTAATTTGTGTTTGATCGTAAATCTCAGTTTGTTTACAACATCAAATGAAGTCCATTCTTTTGGCTTGTCAATAAGTAATACAAGTCCTTTCTTAAAATCTGCTTTGTCTGGTTTATTTTCTTTGGAAATTATATTCTCCGGAACAATGATTGGAATTGGTTTTTTGCCTGACATTGGTATAATTTTAAAATTATAAAAATAAAAAACATTTATTATTTTAATATGAAATGACATCTAAAATCTAAGCAGTTATAAGTACAAAATTTATGCAATCATACTATTTGTTAAGCTCGAATATCTAACTTATTAATAGCTATTATTTAATAAATAGAACATAAGCGATTCCTAAAAGCCCCACAATAAAGCAGTAAAAAGAAAAATATTTTAGTTTGCTATTCTTTACGATACTAATCATCCAAGTACAGGCTATCAACCCAGTCAAAAAAGCAGCAATAAATCCTGCACTCAATTCGGTAACATTAATTGTTGATGTCATAAACGTATCATCCAAAACATCTTTTGCCATTTTTCCAAAAATAAGAGGTATAACCATCAAGAAAGAAAACCTTGCAGCTTCTTCTCTATCTATTCCGAGTAGTACACTTGTAGATATTGTAGCTCCCGATCGACTCACACCAGGTAAGATGGCGATTGCTTGAGATATTCCGACAATTATAGCTTCTATTGGTCCTAATTTTTTATTGGTACTTTTCGTTCTGTCTGCTACAAATAATAACAACCCAGTTACGATAAGCATACTACAAACTAGCAATAAATTTTTATTAAATAAAGCTTCAATGACATCTTCCATGAATAGACCTACCATAACAGCAGGAATCATTGACAATACAATGTACCACACAAAAGATCTACTGTACTTTCCTTCCTTTGCAAAAGCAGATTTGATAATATCGAGAATAAATTTTCTAAAAATAACGATTGTGCTCAATGCTGTAGCAGCATGCAATACAACCGTCATTAGCATGGAAGATTCCCCCATAGAATCATCTCCCATTAAATATTTTGCTATTTCGAGGTGTCCACTACTTGACACTGGCAAAAATTCAGTAAGTCCTTGAATGATGCCCAATATAATAGACCTTACTATATCAATCATAATAATATTTAGAGATAATTTTCTTGGAAATATTCAAACTACTTTTTAAAAATAGCAAAGATCTGTACGACCAATCCAGCAAGAATCAATATAGGAGCTATTAGTGTTCTTCTAGTGCTATAAATAATAGATTCATCCCATACATCAGGAGATGGCATCTTACCTCCTACCATAAGTAAAAAACCCAAAGCCATAAGTCCTATTCCCCCAAGAATGTACATATAGTTGGCTCTACCAAATAGCAATTCTGACTCAGAAGAAGTATCTTTTGACAATACATCATTTGTTATTTTCACAGCAGTAGTAGTTTTGGATACGGTACTTTTTGTAGGGTTAATGCCCGACGTAATTTTCGTTTTTTTCTTACTCATAATTGTCTTCTATATATATTCTATGCAAAAATAGTCAATTACATCAAATAATCTACCTTATTAAACAATTTAGCGTAGAATAAGTAAAAACATCAATGCCTTAAATGTATCTACACTAAAAGAAAGAGGCAAACAGCCAGTATTTCCTTGTCGTTAAATACCACTTATTTACCTCTTTCAATTCTTAAATTACCACAGATAATACCATAGTAATATATTTAGTCCTTTATCACTCCAAAGGCCACTTCATTTTACTTTTTAGTTTTGGAGAATCCGTGTTCCTTCTTCCCCAATTTTTCTTATTTGATTTTTTCTTATTACCGTTAGCCTTATTATTACTTGGTTTAGAATTTCTGTCAGAATCATTAGAATTTTCTTTTTGATTCTGATTATTCTGATCGTCTCGGTTTTCACTACGTCTTTTTTTAGGCTTTCCTTTTCCACCAGACTTATTACTTTGGTTATTACCATTCGATCTACGATCACCTTGTTTTTTACCACCACCATTTCTTGAAGCTTTTCTATTGGCAAAAAATTCTTGTTTCCTTCTAGCTTTTTCTTTATTCCATTCTTTCTTTTCAGCATCAGTCATCGGCTTATCAGTCATCGGAAAAGGATTATCCTTAACCTCTTCAATTTTTTGACCAATTAGCTTTTGGATATCTCTAACATCTGACAATTCTTCTGGCTCACATATAGATATAGATACACCTTCTTCTCCAGCTCTACCAGATCGTCCTATACGGTGTACATAAGTTTCAGCTTGGTTTGGTATTTCAAAATTGATTACATATTTTAACTTATTAATATCAATTCCACGCGCAGCAATATCAGTAGCAACAAGTACTTTTATCTTTCCTTCCTTAAACTGTAAAAGCGCTTTTTGACGTTGATTTTGAGCTTTATCTCCATGAATAGCCGCAGAATTTATCCCTTCTTTTTTTAATCTCCTCGCGACTCTATCGGCACCATGCTTGGTACGTGTAAAGATCAATGTTTGATCCATTTTTTCGTCGTTTAATATATGTAGCAACAATTCATTTTTTAAATTTCTATTTGTATAATAGATATATTGTTGAATCGTATCAGCCGTTCTTGAAGCTGGTGTTACTTCAATTTTGATCGGATTAGTTAATATCGTATTAGATAATGTTACGATATTATCTGGCATAGTTGCAGAGAAGAAAAGAGATTGACGTTTTGCAGGTAACATCTTCAATAATTTTCTTATATCGTTGATAAATCCCATGTCAAGCATTCTGTCTGCTTCATCAAGTACAAATATCTCAATCTGACTAAGGCTAATGTGACCTTGCCCTATCAAATCAAGTAATCTTCCTGGTGTTGCCACCAAGATATCTACCCCTCTTTTTAATCTTTCTACTTGTTTGAATTGTTTGACACCTCCAAATATCACAGTATGTCTAAGATTAGTCTCTTTGCTATACGATTTGATATTGTCATCTATCTGTATTGCCAACTCTCTAGTTGGAGTTACAATTAGTGATCGCAATTTTGATCTACCATCAGATGTTCCTCGTTTGTGTAATAATTGTATAATTGGAATGGCAAATGCTGCCGTTTTTCCTGTTCCTGTCTGGGCACAACCAAGCATATCCTTCTCTTTTAATACTAATGGGATTGCTTGTTCTTGTATTGGTGTTGGGTTTTCGTAACCTTTCTCTTTAAGCGCTATCATTATAGGCTCAATAATTCCTAAATCTTCAAATTTCATTTTTCACGTTTTCTTCCCTATTTATCCTTTGGACTATAGGTATATATTGTAATTGTTAATTGAAGCCATATAAATTTCAATTAGTAAAAATTACTATACCGTTTTCTTATCGACTTCTTATTTCACTGCAAAAGTACTTATAATAATCTACAATAATATATTTAAACTATAATATATATAATTAACTACAAAACAGTGGATTATATATATTGACTACCTAATATATATTATTAAACTTACTGGATTTGATAACAGACCATTCACTATACTTCCATTTATCACATATCAGATTGGTAGATTGACTACTAATTTATCCTTTTTTATCTATTTTTTTAATTTCTGTATGGATCACTTTGCTTCTTGCTTTCATCTTTAGTAAGTGCTCTTGACGTTGAATTTTGTATGCCTCAACTCTTTTTTCGATTTCTAAAGGTGTATTATTTTTATATCTATGATAAGATACAATTGTAAACTGAATCATATGATCGTGATCGGTCAATCCCATTTGTCGTAAGTACTCTACATATCTCGAACCTTCTGTAAAATTCCAATATACTTTAATCCACCTACCAAGACCAAAATGTAATTTGGTAGCAATAACATCTTCTGCAGCGTTCTTAAATTTCAACTTTGCATTCTCAGGAGAAAGCGCATCTAATTCTTTAAATGCATCGTCCAAATCCTTAGGGATATAAACCCCATTAATTCTTGTTTTTTTAATATTTCTCAGATATAATTTTTCAAATTCTTTTTTACCGCTAGGTATTACTACATCATCATTAGCTTGAGTATTACCTATATTGACAATACTTAGCATCACTATCAATACTAAAGAAAATTTAAGACCTCTTTTTATCAAATTCATACTTACAAATTACTTTTTCAAAAATAAATATTGCCAATAAATTATGACATCACTTCATCAACGTTAATAATGAAGAAATAATTACTTATCAATGTGTTAAAATAATATTTATTGCCAAAATGATTATAATCAAACCCTCTATCCACTCAGTCAAAAACGGTACTAAATTTGCATACAATATATATAGATTTGACTATAAATAACAATAA
>JAZGFO010000186.1:0-9533 GCA_036479655.1 Saprospiraceae bacterium | reverse complement strand
TTACTGCTAAAGGATTGACAACAATTAATTTAATATTGGATAGGTAAATATTAAGGATTAATTTTCATTTTTCATTTTAGGTAATTTTATTGTAAACGTGGTTCCTTCACTTGAAGAATATTTTACAAATATTTTACCAGAATGATAATTAACAATAATTCTTTTTGCCAATGAAAGACCTAATCCCCAGCCTCTTTTTTTTGTAGTATATCCAGGTTGAAACACAGTGTGGTGCATGGATGATGATATACCTTTACCAGTATCTATTAGATCAATGATGACATACTTATCATCACTAAATATTTTGGCTGAGATAGTTCCTTTTCCTCCCAGTGCATCGAGAGAATTACGTATTAGGTTTTCAATAACCCAATCAAATAAATGCTTATTAATTTTAACATTAAGAATATTATTATCTGTTGATGGCCAATCAAAGATTACATTTCTTGAAGCTCTGCGTTCCATATATATTCTACAAGCTTCCATCTCTTCATAAATATTTACTTTGGTTAATATTGGTTCAGATCCTATTTTTGAAAACCTATCCGCTACTAATTCAAGGCGGTGTACATCATTACGCAATTCTCCAATGATTTCTAATTGATCAGAATTTGATGTTGTGTATTTTAGATGCTCTATCCATCCAATTATAGCACTTATTGGAGTACCCAATTGATGTGCTGTTTCTTTTGCCATTCCTGCCCATACTCTATTTTGCTCAGCTTTTTTGGAAGTGGTAAGAAAGAAAAATCCTAAGAGAATAAATGAACCAACTAATAATATTTGAATATAGGGATAGTATTTAATATAGCTTAAAAGTGGAGAATTAAAATAATATATGTTTTTCATATAGCCATATCCTTTAATAGGCTTTTTACCAGATTTTAGAAAATTTTGTTTTTTTGATTCCAGAAATGTTTTTGAATCTTGATCGTCTTTACTCCAATTGAATCCTTCTAATTCTCCATTCTCTGTTTCGATAATTAGAGGTTGCTGATATGCATCTAATATGTATGCTTCGACTCCCATATCTTCATCCAAGCCTTTACTAGGGTCACTTTGATTTATCTTGACTATTTTTTCTATTGATTGCACATACACTTTTGTATTTTTATCTTCACGCTCTTTTAATTGCTGTGCTAAATAATTACTATATACCATTGTAATGATAAGAACGATCAGTCCAAATATTGCAAGCAAAGTATTGAGGTAGGTCCTTTTTTTGTATATGTCCATTAGTGAAATTAAAATTTAAAGCTTATAAACTCTATTAGTATAACAGAACTATAACTTTACAATACAAATAACGAATAATTTTCCAAATAGCGTATAAAAATATTAATGCTGTATAATAATTGTAATTTTAGATAGATATTAATTGTGCTAGTCAGTTATAAAATAGAGATAGCAGCTTATTTTTTTATACATTTAAAAACGTAAGCTGGAGGGATGTTTTTTAGTACCCAATAAGTTTTTAAATTACCAAATACACCTTTGTATAAATGGGAAGGGGATTTGGCATAATGGACTTGTAAGTATGGTTTGTTCTCTTTTAAGTATGTCTTACAAAGGTTAAGAATTTTTAGAGCTAGTGCTTTTGGAAGTACAATATATGGAATGGCAGATACTATACTGTCAAACATTGAAATGTTATGAATTTTCATGTGCTTTTCTAATTCTTCAGCACTGCAGTTTATAGCTATTAATCTTGGGTCATCTATTGATAATAGTTGCTTGTACATATTTGGATTGATCTCAAACGAAAGTAATTTTCCGCTGGGATGCATGTTTTTTAATATTTTGCGGGTGATGGCTCCGTCACCGGCTCCTAATTCCAATACATGTATATCGGTCTCCAATACAAAGCTTGCAATTTTGTTGGTTAGAGCATGTCCACTTCTAGTTATTGTACCTACTTCTCGGAAGTTTTTTAACGCTTCGAGTAAGAATTTTAATCTACTCATATTATTTATCTTATGATACTTCCATTTTCGTCAGACGATGGTGCAACAAATGTAAGTTTACCTTCACTGTCCTCTGCCATTAATACCATTCCTCTTGATTCTACTCCTCTAATCTTACGAGGAGCCAGATTAGCAAGAAGGCTTACTTTTTGGTTTATGATGTCTTCCGGTTTGAAATGTTCAGCAATTCCAGATACTACAATTCTTTTTTCAAATCCAACATCAAGTGTCAATTGTAATAGTTTGTTAGCTTTTGGTATTTTAGAAGCTTCAATTATTGTAGCTGAACGAATATCCATTTTTAAAAAATCATCAAATACAATTTCGTCTTTTATTGGATTACTTATTGCTATTTGGTTTTTCTGTTTAACATTTGCCTTTAGTTTATCCATTTGTCCTTCTATGACACTATCGTCAATTCGGGAAAATAAATGGTTGGATTTACAGATTACATGTCCATCCGCTATTGGATTAATACCTTCTGACAAATCATTTAATAATTCTAATAGACCATTGTTATCATCAACAACAGGAAGATTAAGTAACACTCTCATTTTATCAGACGTAAATGGCAAAAAAGGTTTTATTATTACACTTAGTGCAGTTACATATTGAAGTGCTAGATTCATGACTACCTTTACTTCTTCTGGGTCAGTTTTTTGTTTTTTCCACGGTTCATTTGCTTGAAGTATTTGATTTCCTTTGCTCGATATATCCATTAATCGACTTAATGCATTTCTAAATTCATATTTTCGGATATATCCTGCTACATAGTGTAGCTCATCAAATAATCGCAATATTTCGGAATCATGATAACATGCATCTATAGGGTCTTCTGGTCCTACAATATCACAATTTGAGTCATAGTTAGGCACTACACCATCATAATATTTATTAGTCAATACGACTACTCTATTGACAAAGTTTGCCAGATTATTAACAAGCTCATTATTAGTAGCATCTTGATATGACTTCCACGTAAATTCACTATCCTTAGATTCGGGCATGTTTTTTATCATGCAATACCTTAATTCATCTTCGTGACCGGGTAAGTCTTCCAAATATTCATGTACCCAAACAGCCCAGTTTTTTGAAGTTGATAATTTATCACCTTCCAAATTAACAAATTGATTAGCGGGCACGTTTACAGGTAATATGTAATCTCCATGTGCTTTGAGAATTGATGGAAATATTAAACAATGAAAAACAATATTATCTTTTCCTATAAAATGTATCAATGCAGTGTCTTCATCTTTCCAATACAACTCCCAGTCCTTTCCATTATCTTTTGCCCATTGCTTAGTTGCAGATATGTAACCAATAGGAGCATCCATCCAGACATAAAGTTTTTTCCCGTCATGACCTTCTATTTGATGAGGTACATCTACACCCCAGTCCAAATCTCTTGTCATAGATCTTGGATGTAGGCCTCCATCCAACCAAGAATTACATTGTCCTACAACATGATTTTTCCATTCTTCAGGATAGTGCATTCTTTTTTCACCAATAAAACCCTTATTTATCCATTCTTTTAACCATTCTTCATACTTATTAAGTGGTAAGTACCAATGGGTTGTTTTCTTGAGTATTGGAGTAGATCCAGAAATTGTAGATCTCGGATTGATAAGATCTGTAGGACTCATCGTCGATCCACATTTTTCACATTGATCTCCATATGCTTCGTCATTGCCACATTTGGGGCAAGTACCTATTATGTAGCGATCGGCTAAAAACTGATTTTTTTCTTCATCATAATATTGTTCAGATTCTATCACATCAAATTCTCCTTTTTCGTAGAGCGTTGTAAAAAAATCTTGAGAAGTTTTATGGTGAATGTCAGAAGATGTGCGGTGATAAATATCAAACGAAACGCCTATTTTTTCAAAAGTATCTTTAAAGAGCGTATGATATTGGTCAATTATTTGTTGAGGCGTTGTTTCTTCTTTAGCTGCACGCAATGTAATAGCAGCTCCATGTTCGTCAGAACCACACACAAACAACACTTCTTCTCCCATCAATCTTCTAAATCTTGCGTATATATCTGCAGGGAGGTATGCGCCAGCCAAATGACCTATATGTAATGGTCCATTGGCATATGGTAGCGCCGAAGTGATAAGATATCTGTCGTGTTGCCTCATGATCTATTGGAAGTCAGTTAGTCTTAATAAGAATAAAGAGGGCGAAGATATAATATCTCTTGGATATATATAAATTTTTATATATAACAATAGAATTATTTGCCTAAATCTTTATAGACGAAAAATTAGTAGCATAAAAACTTTAGTCTGCTTTTAAGTCTAATTTTTCAATTAAGACTCCTAAGAGAGGATGTTTTTCTATAAGAATATTTCCCTTTTCAGTTGTACTCATTATTATTTTTGGTTTTTCGATATCCATATCAGGGAATGCTTCTTTATTGACTATTGGATTGATAGATAAGTCTGACGTCCCTAATTGTATTCTTAAAAGATCTTTTAATGCATCTTCTTCTAGTAACATTGTTTTGTAATGATTGCTAGGTAAGACAACATTAATTATTTTGCCTTCAAGTGATATTTTTGCTAATTTTAACATTGATCTAGTACTAGGACTGTTATGATCTTTGATGTAACTATCCCATATTTTATTGATGGTCTCAATATTTAATCCTCTTCGAGCTTCGTTTTGTTTTTCTTCTTCTGCTTTTACCGATGCCAATATAGCCTCAACCCCACTTAATTTTTTTATTTTTGGTAGAGTATTGTCTTTCTTTTTTTCTTCTTTTTTTATTTCTTTAAGTGCGGATATTTTTGACTTTTCATTTATTACAGCATTGGATTCTTCTGATTTTTGAGCACTTGTATTTTTAGATTGAGAAGCTTCATCATTTAGGTTGTCGGCGGAATTCACTTTCCCCTCACTTTCTAGAGTGTTTTCAATTTTAGGCACTGATATTTCGCTAACTTGTTGTGATTCAGTCTCTTTTGGAGGTACGTTGCTTGTTAGTTCAGTTTTTTTTTCCTCGAGAGGTTGAACGCCATTCATTAAATGAGTTTCAATTGAGCGATTCGAAAAATTGATTTTACTTAATGCTATTTCAGTATATAACCTTTTGTTTTTTGATCTTGGGAGGGTTACATCGCATTGATTTAATATGTCGAGACCTGTCAAGAGTATCGACTTACTTGTTAATGCTGCTTGGTGCTGATATTTCGATTTAAGCTTATCAGAAACTTCTAATAATACTATTGTTCTGCTATCCTTACAGACCAATAAATCTCTCATGTGAGCAGCTAACCCTTGAATAAATTGTTCGGGTTCAAATCCTTGACGGACTATCTCGTCCATTATCAATAATACATCACTTAAGTCTTCTCTTAAAAATGCATCTACAATTTTAAAATAGTAGTCATAATCAAGAATATTTAGATTTGCAATTACATCTTTATAAGTAATACCATCTATAGTATTGGATGCACTCGCTATCTTATCAAATATTGAAAGTGCATCTCTCATGGCACCATCTGCTTTTTGTGCAATCAAATGTAATGCTTCTGGTTCTGCTGATTTTCCTTCTTTTTTACATATATATTCCAATTGCTTTACGGCATCTTGAACTTGAATCCTCTTAAAATCAAAAATTTGACATCTTGATAAAATGGTTGGTATTATTTTATGCTTTTCTGTAGTAGCAAGAATAAATATAGCATATGGAGGAGGCTCTTCTAAGGTTTTTAAAAATGCATTAAATGCTTGAGAGGATAACATGTGTACCTCATCAATAATAAATACCTTATGTGTTCCTTGTTGTGGTTGAAACCTTACTTGCTCTATTAATGTTCGTATATGTTCGACACTATTGTTAGAGGCAGCATCTAACTCAATAATATTGAAAGAAGCATTATCATTAAATGATTTGCAAGAGCTACATTCATTACAGGGTTCTACTTTGTCTTTAGCGTTTTCGCAATTTATTACTTTTGCGAGTATTCTTGCACAAGTGGTTTTACCTACTCCACGTGGTCCGCAGAATAAAAACGCATGTGCCAATTGTTCTGTTTGCAGTGCATTTTTGAGTGTTTTCGCTACATGGTTTTGCCCGACTACCTCGTCAAAGGTGGCTGGTCTATATTTCCTTGCCGATACTACAAATTTACTCATTTACTAATGCAATTGATTGTGATTTTACATAAAACCTAATTTAGAATCAAAAGTATGAAAATTATTCTAATATTTTAATTTGAAATATCAAAATGAAATCTTTGATATTTGTTTTGCCCTTAAGAGTAATAATATAATTAAGTTTTAGGCGTCTTTTAGGAGATATACTAATACAAAGACTCGTTTATTGATGAACAAAAATCTTGTTTTTCTCCTTGCTCAATCTTTTGTGTAAAAGTAATTACAATTTAGAATCTACATCTAACAATATTTCTTCATCAAATTCTTTGAAAAGAGTTTTGATTTTGTTTTTTGAAGCTATTCGTACATCTTCATTGATGTAACAAGCGATAGATACTAACCCGTAAGATAGCACACCCAAATCATCTGTAAATCCAAGGAGTGGTGTGAGGTCAGGCACAGCATCAATAGGGGAAAGTAGATAAGCCAACGAACCTAAAATAATGTTTTTTGCCCAGCGAGGAGTGTCACTTCTATTGTATGCATAAAACAACAATAGAGCAGAATAAGTAACTTTAACACCTATCGATTTAAGTCTAAAAGAGAGATAGCGAAGTAATTTATCTACTGGATTTTTTTGTTGGTATCTATTTTTATTGCAGCGCACTAATTTTTAATTTTATTAACGATAAATACTAAAATATGGTTCATTTTGAATCTCTGATAGCCCAAAAGTATAAGCATGCTACTGTACGATGCGGTCTCCATTGCTGAGACAATTCCAGCATTTTTTTATGCAGCTGTTTTTTCTCAAGATTAATATTGTAAATTTCCTTTATACTCAATTGGATACCTAAATCTAAAACTGGAAATACATCGGGACGATTCAATACAAACATCAGGATCATTTGGGCAGTCCATTTACCTACACCTTTTATTGATACAAGCATTTCTATAATTTGGTCGTCATCAAATTGATTCCAATCAATATCAAATAATTGTTCTTCTGTAAAATAAGTAGCAACATTTTTAATGTAATTGGCCTTTTGATGGGAAAGACCAACACTTCGTAGTGTTTCAATAGGTGTATTGAGTATTAATTTTGAACTGGGTTTTCCATCATATAGTGTAACAAATCTTTTATGAATTGTTGCAGCAGCTTTCACAGATAATTGTTGTGATACAATCGATCTTAATAGTCCTTCAAATACATTAGGCGCTGGATTACGAATAGGTAGTACTATTTGATCTATAATAGTTTTAAGTTTAGCATCTTTGCTTAGGTGTTTTAGCACATTTTCCATATCCATTGTATTCATATGATTTTGCTTTTATTATTTGATCTAAGTACCTCGATGTCTTGACACATCCATTTTTAACAACACTGCAAGTAATACTGAAAACCCAATTAATGCACTACCTCCTTTACTCAAAAATGGAAGTGGGATACCTATTATCGGCATTAATCCTACAGCCATCCCTATATTGATAAACATATGTGCAAATATAATTCCAGCAACAGCAAAAGCATAGTTTCTAATAAATCCACTTTTTGCACGTTCGCCAATAATTATTATTCTGACTAATAATAAAAAGAATAAGAAAATAACGCCAACACTACCTATAAATCCTTGTTCTTCTCCAACTGTACTAAAGATAAAATCAGTTGTTTGTTCTGGAACATAGTTTAGTTTTGTCATATCTCCTTGTAAAAAACCTTTTCCTTGAATACCACCAGAACCAATTGCAAGTTTGGATTGGATGATATTATACCTAGCGCCCCTTGGATCACTTTTTTCAGGATTCAACCATACATTGATTCTATCTTGTTGATGTGGTTCGAGCAAGTCATTCATTACATAATTAGAACCAAATGATAGTAATGCAGAAAGTACTACGAACGGTATTATTATCACTACTGGTTTCATTATTCTATCTTTAGTAAGCAGTACAATATATGTGGTCATCGAGCCCACAATTAGTAAGGCGCTATATAAATACAAATCTCTTCTATAAAACAGAATAGCTAAAAGTGAAATAATTAAAAATCCTAATGCTGTTTTCCATGATTGATTTTTATACTTCATTAATAGGCCCAAACCTATGATGCCACTTAGTAATGTTACTATTTTTGGGTCATACATTAGCGAGATAATAAAAATAGATGTAATCAAAAAACCTATAAGATAAAAAGCAAGGGAAAGACCAAGTCTATAAAATAGGATAAAGAAAGACAAGAAAACCAAGGCAGACCCAGGATCTGACTGAAGTAGAATCAAAAGTATTGGAACTATAATAATTCCTAAGCTAATAAAAAGTGATTTTTTTTGTCTTAAATCACTTTTATAAGAGTTTAAATAACTACTTAATGCTAAAGCAGTTCCAAATTTGGCTATTTCAGATGGTTGAAATGAAAAGCCCCCAAAAGAAAACCACGATCTTGCTCCTTTTATCTCAGACCCAACTACTAATACCAATACTAATAATACTAAACTGACCCCAAAAATAGGGAAAGCGAAGGTTTCCCAAAATTTCCAATCTACATAATACACAATTATAAATGTAAAGATGGCGATAAGTACCCAAAGGGTTTGCTTACCTATACTTGTAGAAAATTTTAGGAATGCATATGGGTCATTTTCTACATAGACTGAAGAATACAACATTAGCCATCCTATAATAAGCAATGAAAAATATACAGAAATAAATACCCAATCAACTGATTTATTTATTCCTGATATTTTGGACATTCTTATAGGTGTTTTTATTGGAACGGTGGCAAACTAATAACCAACAAGCTCGGATTTATTAATGTTATCCATAACTGGGATAACGCCTCTAAACTCATTTTTTAATTCTATCAAAAATCCCATTAGTTGCATTTTGTTTTCATAAGCACCTACTCTTACTCTGTAGTATGGAGCTACATGATTCCATTTGATATCTATACCAGGATATAGATTAGCAAATTTGCTTTTTGCATGCTCCATTTTACGTCTATCATCAGTAGTTATTATTTGTATTCTCCACGCTTTTATTGTCTCATTAGCTTTGTGTTTTGATATAAATTTACTTAGCATCTGATCAATATTACTGCTGTTGGTAATACTTACATTGCCCTGACCAAATAATCCACAATATCCCAATAATAAAAAAACTACAATTATGTTTTTCATTTTTTCTTGTTTAAATACAAAAATCAGACTCTAATTAATTAAAACTAATCCTGCCGAAGTTCCTAATCTTGTAGCTCCAGCATTTATTAATTCTTCTGCAAACTTTCTATCTTTTATTCCTCCACTAGCTTTTATAGCTACTTTGCCACCAAGAAATGCCTTCATTTTTTTGACAACATCAATATTGGCACCCTGTGGAGCATAACCAGTTGATGTTTTGGCGAAGTCTACATTATACTTAACACAAAGTTGACAAAGTAATTTCAATTCTTTATCAGTTAAATAAGCTGTT
>JAZGFO010000185.1:0-3291 GCA_036479655.1 Saprospiraceae bacterium | reverse complement strand
TCATTTATTAGAATGTTTTTGATAGAAGCATATGTAATTCCTACTCCATCGATGGAAGGTGCATTAAATGTAGGCGATTTTCTATTTGTATCAAAAGCACATTATGGTATAAGAACACCAATGACTGTAGCTATGTTTCCGTTATTGCATAATCAAATACCATTCATCAATAAAGAATCTTATCTAAAAAATCCAAGTCTTGATTATCATAGATTACCTGCAATCGAAGATGTACAACGATCTGTTCCATTTGTATTTAACTGGCCTATCGGAGACAGTATATATATGGCTCCAGATAGATCATATGCTGCAAGTCAAATGAAAAATGACTACAATAGTTACGAGCCGAGTCAGCTAAGAGGGATGAGTTATGAACAATACCTTAAAGCAAGAGGTTGTAACCAACTCATAACAAGACCAATAGATAAAAAGGACCACTATATCAAAAGAGCTGTTGCCATAGCAGGAGACTCAATAAAGATTGTAGATGGTCGATTGTTTGTCAATGGCGTTGCAGAGCAGATACCGACACACCGTCAATTTAAATATCGAGTAACGCTCCAACAAAACACAACAGTAATTGATAAAAAATTAGATGCTATTGGAATTGATTTTGGAGATAGTGCAATGAAATATGAAAGAAAAGTAAGTAGAATATTTGAATATAAAAATTCAGACCTTTTGTTTTTAGATGACAAACAAGTAATCCAATTACAAGAAATGTTTCCAGATGCAACAATTTCAAAAGTTGTAAATGACCCAAGACCGTTGGGTATATTTCCGCATAGTAAAAAATTCTTTACGGATTGGACCGTAGATAACTACGGCCCATTATATATACCTAAAGTAGGAGATCAAATAGCATTGACTCCAAAAAACATTGCAACTTATGGTAGATTAATTAGAGTATATGAAGGTAACACATTAACAAAGAAAGGTAGAAACTTCCTTGTAAATGGAAAGGTTACAAAAAAATACACTGTTAAGCAAAATTATTATTGGGCAATGGGTGATAATAGACACAATTCTGAAGATAGTAGAGCATGGGGATTTGTACCTCATGATCATGTTGTTGGAAAACCTCTTTTTATTTGGTTTTCTACAAAAGAAGGTAGTATCTCAAATGGTATCAATTGGGACAGAATATTCAAATCAGCAACAGATTAGTATAGTTTGGAAACAAAGGTGTTAATTTTATAAATATGATTAAGCTTCATTATTAGAATAATTTATTACTCTTGACTTATCTAAAAGCATCAAATACTAAAAAACAGCTGTATCTTTCCTATAATAGGGATGTGTTTTGTATTATTACAATATGAAATTTTATACAAATATCATATTATCATTTCTATGCTTTACAATTATTGGTGAAGTTGCTGCACAAAAGACTTTTCAACCTAAATCCTATCAAACCAATTGGAAAGGAATAATCTATCGAAAGGAAAAAGCTGTAGAACTAAGACTACATACAAATGGTTTTCTGCTAAGTTACAACTATGGTAAAATTACAACCTATTACAAAACTAATTATAAACATATCAGTATTGGATATTTAAAAGATTTTAGAGAAAAGAGACAGAATAAGAATGAAGTAGTTGAATTTTCCAACCGTTCAAAAACATTCGTATTTGGCAAACAAAATTCTATCATCAATCTCAGAGCAGGACTTGGAGTAAAAAGATTTCTTAGTGAAAAAGCAGATAGAAAAGGTATAGCAATAGGTTATGACTATTCTTATGGTCCATCAATTGCATTAGTAAAACCCTACTATCTAGAGTTGAAATATATAAATAATCAAGGAGATCTAAATGTTATTATTAGAGAAGAAAAATACGATAAAACTAATGCCAATAAATTTACTTCTCATAAAGACATATTTGGAGGAACATCCTATTTTAAAGGATTTAGTGAGATGAGTTTAACTCCAGGGATATTTGGAAAGTTAGGCTTGTTTTTTTCTATGGGAGCCTTTGATAAATATGTGAAAAGTATAGAAACTGGTATAATGGTAGATATTTATGCAAAAAAAATACCTATCATGGTCGAAACTGAGTTAATCAGCAATAAACCATATCACATTAATTTTTATCTCAATTTTTTATTTGGTAAGAGAAGTAACTAAACAATCTTAGTTATCTTTGCGTTTGTATATTGAAATAATAAAAGTAGAATGATAGAATTACCTATAGTTAACAAAACACCAAGACCCAAAAAGCCCAGCTGGCTAAGAGTAAAACTCCCTATAGGAGAAGATTACCGTAGAGTTAGGAGTCTTGTAGATGAGTATAAGCTAAATACAATATGCCAAAGTGGAAACTGTCCTAACATGGGAGAATGTTGGGGAGTAGGTACTGCTACATTTATGATCTTAGGAAATGTCTGTACTAGAGGATGCTCATTTTGTGCTGTAAAGACTGGTCGTCCACCAGAATACGATGAAGATGAACCGAGAAGAGTAGCAGAAGCCATTAAGCTTATGGAAGTAAAACACGCAGTGATAACTTCAGTCAATAGAGATGAATTAAAAGACAGAGGTGCAGAAATATGGTACCAAACTGTAATAAATGTAAAAGAACTTTCACCAGGTACAACAATAGAAACACTTATTCCTGACACAAGGGGTAATTGGGAAGCATTGGAAAGAATGATAAGCGGAGGACAAGAAATCGTATCTCATAACATGGAAACAGTAGAGCGTCTATCAAGAAAAGTAAGACCTCAAGCGAAATACTCAAGAAGTCTAGAACAAATAAAACGTATCAAAGCATACGGCAAAAGAACAAAAACTGGTTTTATGGTAGGTCTTGGAGAGACCGATGAAGAAGTGTATAAAACAATGGATGATTTGATAGAGAGTGGATGTGATGTTATAACTATTGGTCAATACTTACAACCTACAAAAATGCATCTTGCTGTAGATGCATTTGTACATCCTGACAAGTTTGCCGAGTATAAAGAAGTCGGTATAAATAAAGGATTTGACTTTGTAGAAAGTGGCCCATTAGTTAGAAGTAGTTATCATGCAGAACGTCATTTATAAAAAAATAAACACAATAAAATTTGATAGCTATAGGAATAATTGGTTGGGGAGAAAACGGTAAGAAAATTGCTGATGCTTTTCAACACGACATTAAAAACACTGAGGTCATAGGTATCGCCACTCGTGACACAAACGCAATTAGATACGCAGACAACAAACTGAATATTAAGCAGATATACTCCAGTTACAAAGAGATACTTGAACTGCATCAATTGGAAATAATGTGTATTTGTTCTTCTCACGAAAAC
>JAZGFO010000184.1:0-8707 GCA_036479655.1 Saprospiraceae bacterium | reverse complement strand
GCAAATAAATCTTATAGAATAGATCAAGGATATAATGGTAGATTTAGCCACCATGGAGACAATGCATTAGATTTTAATCTTGCTATCGGTGACAAGGTAATGGCAGCAAGGGGAGGAACAGTTGTCAAGTTAGAACAAGTCAATAATAAGACCTGCAAATCACCTTCTTGCAAACAGTATAATAATTATCTAACAATATATCATGATGATGGCACCTTTGCTGATTATGTACATTTAAAATATAATGGCGTATTGGTCAATGTTGGGGATCATGTAAAGAAAGGAGATTTGATCGCTTATAGTGGTAATACAGGGTGGTCCACTGGGCCACATTTACATTTTATGGTCTATACTTACAAGGATGGTCAAAATACTATAAAAACAAAATTTGCTACTCATTCAAAAAATGCGGTATATTTGGAGGAAGGTAAAGTGTATAAAAAACAATTGTGATTTTTTTTTGTTAAAGCCTTATATATAATTATTGCACTGGTAAAAACGTTTAGTATTCAATGCAGACATTAATCCTATTATTAAGCTTATTGACTTTTTTATTACCCGTCACCGATATGGCAATAAAGGCTCATGTAGATTATAATGTAGCATTAGTTAAAGTGGATGATAATGGACAGATCTATATAGATGATAGTAAGAAGTCTTCTTTTTTAAAGCGAGTAAATAGGATTAGAACTAAAGGGTGTTTTTGTGGTCGAGAATATATGGAGTCCACACATTCATTAGTTTGGAGTGATGTACTATATCAGTCAGCACTTGGTCATGCTAAAGAAATGACACGTTACAATTTTTTTGCTCATTATTCTATTGATGGAAATGATATTGGAGACAGACTAGAACAGTATGGTTATGATTGGCAAGTAGCTGGAGAAAATTTGGGTGAAGGTCAAGAGTCTTTTGGAGAAGTATTAAGTGATTGGTTAGACAGTAAAAGTCACTGCAAAATGCTTATGAACCCCAAAGTCAGTGAAATGGCAGTAGCGACACATGGACGATTTTGGGTACAACATTTTGGTAAGCCTATTGCAAAAAATTATCACAGAATAGGTCGAAAGTATTAGGTATATGTACATATATGCAGGCAATAAGTCTAATGTAGACTAATGTTATTACCATATCATTGTCATTTTAAGATTCCACCAATAAAATCTCTTATACTTTTATTTAGATTATCTTTTTTTAATGCTCTAATAAACGCACTGCCGATAATTGCACCATTGGCATATTGACAAGCTTGATGGTATGATGAAGCATCTGAAATCCCAAACCCTAAAACAGTTGGAGTAGAAATTTTAAGCTCTTTTATACGTTGGAAGTATGCGATCTGCTCAGTTGAAAACTCTTTACTACTTCCAGTAATACTTGATTGCGATACTACGTACAAAAATGCAGAACTTAATCGAGCAGCTAATGCAATTCTTTGGTTTGACGTATTGGGAGTTATCAAGAATGAAATAGTTAATCCATTAGTTTTAATAATTTCCTTAAATTCTTCTTGGTATATATCGAGAGGAAGATCTGGAATAATTAAACCTGATATACCTACTTTTTTTGCTCGAACACAGAATTTTTCAATACCGTATTGCATCCATTGATTAAGGTACCCCATAAATACTAAAGGGACAGTAACTTGATCTATTATTGCTTCCAGTTGATCAAAAAGAATATCTAACGTCATGCCGTTTTGAATTGCTAAAGCACTGCTTTTTTGAATTGTTTCTCCATCTGCCATCGGATCAGAATAAGGCATACCAACTTCTATAAGTTTCACACCAGTATCTTGCAGGGTTAAGATGGTCTCTGTAGTATCATGAAGATTAGGATATCCAGCAGTAAAATATACACTAAGAATATTAACTTCTTCTTTAAATAATTTTTGGATTTTATTCATTTTATAATTTGTATCGGGTGATATAGGTATCCATGTCTTTGTCTCCTCGACCAGATAGGTTTATAACTATTATTTGATCTTGTTTATGATCTATTTTATCAAGTATAGAAAATGCATGAGCAGATTCTAATGCAGGAATTATACCTTCTAATCTTGATAATGATAATGCAGCATCAAGTGCTTCTTGGTCTGTAACGGCAAAACTTTTGGCTCTACCAGTAGTGATTAAGTGTGCATGTAATGGTCCTATTCCAGGATAATCTAATCCAGCGGATATAGAATACGGTTCAATGACTTGACCATCTTTGGTTTGCATTAATAGTGTTTTGCTCCCATGGAGGATACCTTCGCTACCAAGGAAACTAGTTGCTGCTGATTGGTTAGTATCTATACCCATTCCGGCAGCTTCTGAGACATAAAATTTAACTTTTGGATTATCCAAATAATGATAGAAAGCTCCTGCGGCATTGCTTCCTCCTCCGACACAAGCAATTACAATGTCTGGTTTGGTAGTATTTTCTTGTTCTTGAAGTTGGATTTTAATTTCTTTGCTTATCACAGATTGAAAACGAGTGACCATGTCAGGATACGGATGTGGACCTACTACGGAACCGATAATGTAATACGTGTCATTGGGATTATTTATCCAATCTCTAATCGCTTCATTGGTAGCGTCTTTAAGTGTTTTGCTTCCAGAGTTTACTGCTCGTACTTCAGCACCCAGCATTTTCATTCGGCTTACATTAGGTGCTTGTCTAGCGATATCATGTGCACCCATATATACGATACATTTGAGCCCTTTCAATGCACAGACTGTTGCAGTCGCTACACCATGTTGACCAGCTCCAGTTTCGGCTATAATTCTTTTTTTCCCAAGATGCTGAGCAAGTAGGATTTGACCTATAGTATTATTAACTTTATGTGCACCTGTATGGCATAGGTCTTCTCTTTTAAGATATATTTTAGAACCGTATTTTGCAGATAATCGCTTTGCAAAATATAATGGAGTTGGACGGCCTACATAGTCCTTTAGCAAAGATTCATATTCTTGGATAAATCCAGATTCATTACATAGTTCTATATATTTATCTTTTATTTCTTGGATGTTAGAATGTAGCATTTCTGGAATGTAAGCACCCCCAAAAATTCCATAATATCCTTTATTTGTAGGTTTATAGTTCATGTTGTTTTCTTATTTCACTTATAAATTTAGATAGTTTGTCAATGTCTTTTATCCCTGGACAGGACTCAAACCCTGAGTTAATATCTATCCCTATCAATTGATTATGGTTTATATCTAATATTTTGTTTAAATCATTCGGTGTAATGCCACCGCTCAAGATGAATGGCTTTTGTGCAGTGTATTGATTTAAAGTTTGCCAATTAAATTTTTTTCCAGATCCTCCATATTTAATCGTTTTTGTATCAAATAAGTAGTAGTCGCAAACTTCTAAAAATAAAGCAGTTTGATCAAAATTGAATCTGTCATCTATTCTAAAAACTTTGATGATTTTCGCCTCAGTATTTAAGTCTATTTGAGTACAATAATCTACTGTTTCGTCGCCATGAAGTTGAATTATATCTAAGTTTAATTGTTTAGTAATTTGCAATACATTTTCTACTGACTCATTTACAAATACGCCAATTTTAAGAATATCAGAATCAACTGCATTTATATATATATCAAGATCATTCGGATTGCAATACCTACTCGATGGTTTGAAAAATATAAAACCCATCATATCTGGATTTAATTTTATCACATCAAGTGTGTTATTTTGATTTTGATTTCCACAGACTTTTATTTTTAGAACGTTATTCATAAATCTATGAGTTTGGTGTTGGTGACTTTATTTATCAATTTTTTTGCTGCCAACCCTGGATTATTATGCTTCATAAACAATTCACCGATCAAAAAACCATCAAATTTGTGCTCTAATAATTGCAGAATATCTTCTGGCTTACTTATACCGCTTTCTGATATCAAAGCTTTATTAGTAGGCAGCGATCTTTTGATTCTAATGGAGTTTTCAATAGAGACTTCAAATGTTTTAAGATTGCGATTATTGACTCCGATGATGTCAATATTATCATTAAGTTTTGGGATTTGACTTTCGTCATGAAGTTCGCAAAGAACCTGTAATCCTATGTTTTTTGCTATACCTGCTAGATGTGTTATTTCTGCTTTAGTTAGACATTCGGCGATGAGTAATATTACATCTGCACCATTCGCTTTTGATTCATAAATTTGATATTCATCTATTATAAATTCTTTTCTTAGAATAGGACATTTATTGGCTTTTCGTGCTGCTACCAAGTCATCAAGACTACCTCCAAAAAATTTATTGTCAGTAAGTACACTTAATCCAGAAACGCCTGCTTGTACATATCCTGTGGTGACTTCTGTCACATCTGCATCGAGGTTAATAGCGTGCTTAGATGGAGACTTATGTTTAAATTCTGCGATTATACCCAATTTGCTTTTTTCTAATAATGCAGTTTTCATATCAAAACAAGGAACATTATAATATTTGCCATCTTTTAACGCATCAATAGATAGAGCTTTCTTGTTTTGCTCAATTTCTATTTTTTTATGTTCAATGATTTTTTGAAGAATATTTGGAATTTCTACTTTCATTATATTAATAGTTTTAGAGATTGTGCTGCCTTTAGTTCTAATAATGATTCGCGAGCTTCTAGGATACAGTCCTTAATATCTTTTTTAGGTGAGATACAGTGTATCGCCATTCCAGCATTCGCTTCAATTACTGCATTTTGTTGAGGTGTACCTTTTCCGTTTATTATTTTTTTAAAAAGACCAACGCTTTCTTTAATTGTTTTTCCGCCAAAAATATCTTCAGGTTTAATTTTTGCTAATCCCAAGTCTTTTGGTGACATGACGGCTTCGCCTTGATTAGAACCTACTTTAAAATCTCCAGTTAAGGATATCTCGTCATATCCATCTAATGCATGCAAAACTTTATAATTAACTTTTTCATCTTGCAAGATATAATGATATAATCGCAAAAGCTTAAGATCAAAAACACCAGATATTTGGTGGCTTGGTCTTACAGGGTTGACAATAGGACCAAGCATATTAAAAAATGTTTTGACTCCCAGTTGCCTTCTTATTGGACCTACAGATGCCATAGCAGGGTGAAATAATGGTGCATGAAAAAAGCTAATATTACTAATGTCTAATTGTCGTTTCAATATGTCAATATCATTGGTGAATTGATATCCTAACGCCTCTAACACATTGGATGATCCACACACAGAGCTTACGCCATAGTTACCGTGTTTTGTAACTTTATATCCAGCACCCGCTACAACAAATGATGATAGTGTACTGATGTTAAATGTATTTTTGCCATCTCCACCAGTTCCACAAAGATCAATAGATTGCATGCCATTTAGATTGACTTTGATGCAAAGATCCAGTAAGGCATCTCTAAATCCCATCAATTCCAATTTACTTACACTACGCATTAGGTAAACGGTCATAAATGCTGCTACTTGAGCATCATTGTATTCAAATGCAGCAATTTTTGATAAGACTTCCTGTGCTTCGGATCGAGATAGTTTGTCATGCTCGAATAAGCGATTTAGTATTTTTTTCATCTATAAATATGTTATCGAATTTATAATTCCATAAAGTTTTTAATCATTGTTTTTCCTAATGGGGTCATAATGGATTCTGGATGAAACTGAACACCATAGAGCGGTAATGATCTATGTCTAAGACTCATAATTTCACCTTTATTATCTACAGAAGTAATCATTAATTCTTTTGGAAAATCTGATTGGTCTGCTACCCATGAATGGTATCTACCAGCCATAAATGTTTCTGGCATGTCCTTTAAAAGAGGGCAATCTATTTTCGTTTTTATCATTTCTCCTTCTATCCCATGATATACTTTTGATAGATTACGTAGGGAGCCACCGTATTCTTCAGTTATTGCTTGATGTCCTAGACAAACTCCTAAAATTGGCATTTTTGAACTTAACGAATGCAAAATCTTGGGCATGTTTCCTGCTTCTTCTGGTACGCCTGGACCAGGAGAAAGTATTAGTTTATCATATTTTGCCGCTGTTTTTGTATCTATTGCATCATTTCTTTTTACTTCTACATTATAGTTTTTATATATATTCAACATATGCACTAAATTGTATGTAAAAGAATCATAATTGTCAATAACAAGTATTTGTTTCATTGTATTTTATTTATGTATTACTGTCAAACACTTTCTCCAAGTTTTAGTGCCTTAGTTAATGCTGCTAATTTATTATTTACTTCTTGCAATTCTTTTTCAGGAACAGAATCTATAACGATACCAGCGCCTGCTTGGAAGTGAAGTTTATTATCCATTGATAAAAATGAACGGATAATTATTGCTGTATTTAGTGAATCTGAAGATAACGACATATACCCGATCGCCCCACCATAAAATGTTCTATGGTGTTTTTCATAAGATTTAATAAGATTGATTGCTCGATGTTTTGGTGCTCCTGATAAAGTGCCAGCGGGGAATGTATCGCCAAATATTTTTAGTGAACCTATAGAATCAGAAATACTTCCTGTTACTCTAGAAACCAAATGTATAACATGAGAAAAATATTGTACTTCTTTATACTTACTTACTGTTACATTTGTACAATTTCTTGATAAGTCATTACGAGCCAAATCTACCAACATCACATGTTCGGCATTTTCTTTAGGGTCATTTTGCAAAGCTTTTGCTTCTTTGGCGTCATGTTCATCATCACCAGTGCGTATATACGTTCCT
Organism: Saprospiraceae bacterium; assembly: GCA_036479655.1. Lineage (GTDB taxonomy): Bacteria > Bacteroidota > Bacteroidia > Chitinophagales > Saprospiraceae > CAJXUU01. Next base: position 2,014 of record JAZGFO010000184.1, on the reverse strand, counting down.
GCTATTGGATGTATCTCTGCAATGTTATTATTAACTACAAGTTGTGCTTCAGGAGACGACCCAAATATTTTGAATGACCCATAATCAAAATAAAAAAGATATGGTGATGGATTGATACTTCTTAATGCTCGATATACGCAAAAATCATCTCCGGCATATTCAGTATGGAATGGTCTTGAAAAAACAATTTGAAAAACATCTCCTTGTTGACAATGGTGCTTTCCTTTTTTTACTAAGTCCATAAAATATTCGTCAGTCATTGATGATGATATTGGAGCAGTCATCTTAAAAGGAAAAGTATCAGTATCCTGCCTATTAAGTATGCGCTGTACTCTACTTAGCTTCGAGTCTTCTCCGTTAGGAATGTTTTCTATCAATTCTAATTCGTTATTAAAATGATTAAACACTAAGACAAATCTATAAAACGAATATTGAATGTCTGGAATATCATGCTTTCGTTGAGAATAATCATAATTATGTGTGTCAAAATATTGCGTAGACTCAAAAGAATTATACCCAAATAGTCCTTGATAGTCCATTTTATTAGATGGCTGAATACTTTTTTTGAAAGCACTTAATCTATTTAACACCTCGTCTGCTTGTTCTGTTTCTATTGTTGTTTTATCCCTTGTTTTTATGGATATTTGATTTTCTAGGACGCTAAATGTTGTTAGTGGTTCAAAACATATAAACGATTTACTATTAGCAGCTGAATGATAGTCTGTGCTTTCTAATAAGATCAATTCTGAGTAGCTTGATCTAAGTCTTAGATATGCTCCAACTGGAGTTATTAAATCAGCTAATTGAATGATATGTCTGGATTCAAATTTCATATTGATTATGTTCTACATAAAAAAAGCGGCTTACCAAAAGTGGTAAGCCGCTGTATTATAAGGTTGTATACAAAGAGTTAACTCACTTTATCAAATGATAATGAAAGCCACCAGCTAGTATTTATATTGTTATTATTTTTCATATTGTATGGCAATGATAATTAATATTTTTAGAAATTAGTTGTTTTAGGATAATTATTATTGATTTTTTTTGACAATATTGTTTTCCTTTAGTTGTTATAACTTCCTTTTTTTAGCACCCAAAGAAAGAAATATAAAATCATATCATTGAATGAGACCTTAAAAGCTTCTTACCAAAAGCTAAAAAGTGAAAATTGCAAGCAATGGTGCGTTAATGAAGTGAATGCTTTTTTTAAACAAAAAAGGCTTCCCAAATTAATGGAAAGCCTTTTTTTTTGTGGGCGATAAGAGATTCGAACTCCTGACCCCCTGGGTGTAAACCAGGTGCTCTGAACCAACTGAGCTAATCGCCCTAACTATTAAGTTATGTGCCTTTCTTCAAAAGCGAGTGCAAATATAGTAGTAACTTATTACATTGCAAGAAATTCATTAGTTTTTTTAAAAATATTTTGGGTCGGTTTTCGATGTTATTGTTATTAAGGTAGTTATGTAAAAATATTTTTAAAAATGACATTTACTTGATAGATATAAATATTATTTTGCTCAAGATATTAAGCTATATTTGTATAATACATTTATAAAATTGATAGATTATGTACAATCACCTTTTAGCACCATTAGACTTGGGCTTTACAACTTTAAAAAATAGAGTGTTGATGGGATCGATGCATACTAATTTGGAGGAAGTAGAAAATGGATTTAAACGTGCGGCTGTTTATTTTGCCGAACGTGCAAAAGGACAAGTAGGACTGATAGTTACTGGAGGGATTGCACCTAATAAACAAGGTGTGGTAGGCATGGGAGGGGCAAAGCTAACTAATCAGGAAGAATTAGACAATCATAAATTGATTACAGAAGCGGTACACAATGAAGGAGGAAAGATATGTATGCAGATATTACATACTGGTAGATATGCATATAGCCCAGATTCTGTTGCACCATCAGCTATTCAGTCTCCGATAACACCATTCAAACCCAAGGCACTCACAGGTGATGAGGTAGAGTCAACTATTAGTGATTTTGTCAATTGTGCCTTGTTG
>JAZGFO010000183.1:0-12306 GCA_036479655.1 Saprospiraceae bacterium | reverse complement strand
CATAAATAGAATTAACCAAAATCTTGTCTTCTATTATTTCAGTTTCATCTAAATAAGTGAGAGCACTTAGTTCTTTGATGTCATTTTTGGGAACTATCCAACATGAACTAAATAGAGTGAATAATATAATTTTTGTAATAACTATTTTAATTTTCATGATTGACCATTATTTTCCTGACCAAGGATTTATAATAGAAATTCCTTTGTTATAATTTCCTTGAATAGGTATTGGAAGAGCACTTGCTCCTATTGTATTACCAAAACCCAGAAGAAAAGTACGGCTACCTCTCTGTGATGCATAACTGATGGACTTATTGTATTTTATTCCAAGATTTATAGAGATGTTGACCTCATGCCTCGCCCCTGCAAGTACATCAAGGCGAAAATCAGAAGATTTATAATGGGGATAATATATAATACTTTTGTTTTCAAATCTTTAGCATATGATCGAGATTAAAAATTATTTGAGAGTTATTTTTATAACTACTCAAGTAGTATCAAATTTGGTTAAAAAAGGTCATTTTCTCCAGAAATTTCCTTTGTAAACTTCTTCTCGTCTAATAAGAGGAGCTCGCTAAGACAAAAAATTTAGTTGGGCTCTGTTTGTTATTATTTGTATAAAAAGAATAACTTTTAGTAGCATGTCAATTCTGATATATCAATAGATAATCATCATAGAGTGATTTATCAAATTTCCTTCTTTAACATACTTCGTATAAGAAAAGTTTTTATACAGAGCTTGTCGAGGTGCACCATTTTCTAATTTTGATGAGTTTTCGTTCGGACACTACTTAATAGTATAAATATACCGAGTAAAATATCAGCATTTATACTACTTGGTCAGGAAATATTTTACTAGTCAGATAAAATGAATCATATTTTTCTAAATACCGGTTCATTGATATTTTTTTCCATAATGGTTGAATTAATGCCATTGATTTGGTTTGACTTCTTGTAAAATATACCATGTTAAATGTAACAGTAATATATTGATCAAAGTTTTTCTCGACAGTTGATAAACATGATATGTTTTTCTCAAACATATCTGTTTGAGGTATGGTTGTTATATCAAAACCATAGTCAATCATTGTCTCACATCCAATATCATTGTTGGGTATATTACTAATATATGTAGCAAGAATTTTTTCGTGACTAGAATGGTCTTGAAAATATTCAGGTATCCGCTCATGCACTCTTACTACATCATAATTGTCATTAAGATCCACGAGATAGGCTTCAGAGTTAATCAATATTATCTGAGATTCAAGAGCTGAAAGAGAGCTGAAACTAAATGTAAACAATACAAAGAAAATGAATAAATGTCTCATCGAATTTTGGTTTTATTAATCTGATGAAAGTAAATAATTTACTCTAAGACCCAAAAAACGACTTTTTCCCCCATGAAGTCAACTATGAAAATGTTAAAAGACAAAAGCCTAACATATATACCACCTTGAAAATCAATAAAATAGGTTAAATAATCATACGTACTTAATAACTCGTGTAACCAAAAAATTTGTTGCCATTTTTGGTTAAAATACCGCCAAATCACAACAATCGCTACTCAACCAAGGGCGTTCCCTTTGGATATTCAGTTTAAAAAAACAAATTTTTATCTGTCTGATTGGTAGGAAGGCCTCAAAAGCGCCCAACTGAATAGTTAGACCAGGTTTATCTTTTCACAAAATCAAGGCAATATTTTAGCGCAGATATGAGAGTATTACAAACCTCAAATTTTATATATCATAGGTATAACTATTTATCTTTTTATCGATCTAACAAATAAGACTTAAACCTATTAAAATCAGAGTCCATAAGTATCGCACATTTCTTTTTAGATTCTAATGCTTTTAACCTGTTTGGTATTTCCACGTCGATATTAACATTATTCATAACATTTAAGAACTTAGAAGGGTGGGCTGTTTCTAGATTGATAAGAATGGATTGGGGGTAAGCGGACATATATTCTTCACATGCTAAAAACCCTACTGCTCCATGGGGATCAGCAATATAATTGTACTTGGATAACACTGTGATAAGCGATTCCATTGTGGCCTTGTCGTCATAGTAAAATGTGGAAATATCATTACTTATGGAAGATATATCATTGTCATATAAATCCATCATTCTCTGAAAATTAGACGGGTTTCCTACATCCATAGCATTAGATATAGTAGATATAGACGGCCTAGGTTCATATTTGCCACTTTCAAAATATCTCGGTACCACATTATTAAGATTGGTAGCGGCTATCATCTTATGAAAATTAAGACCCATTTTTTTTGCAAAAAGACCCGCAGTAAGGTTTCCAAAATTTCCAGAAGGCACACAAAAAACAATATCTTCCCTTTCACTAGCCTCTATTTGTGCATAGCCCTGAAAATAATAAAATGTTTGTGGAATGAGACGTGCAATATTAATAGAATTTGCTGATGACAGGTTGAGGTTATGATTTAAGTCTTTATCAAGAAATGCTTGTTTTACCAATGTTTGGCAGTCATCAAAAGTGCCTTTAATCTCTAATGCAATAATGTTTTTACCAAGTGTGGTAAGTTGCTTTTCTTGAAGTCTGCTTACCTTACCAGATGGGTAGAGTATTGTTACATTAATATTTGAAACGTTTAAAAAACCAGCCGCCACAGCACCTCCTGTATCTCCACTAGTAGCTACTAATATATCAAGAATTTTATTTTCTCCTTCTACTAATTTGCTCATAAGAGCTGCCATAAACCTTGCTCCAAAATCTTTAAAAGCCAATGATGGTCCATGCCACAGTTCCAAAGATTTTAATTGGTCTGAAAGAGAAATTACAGGAGCTGAAAAATTGATTGATGTATCAACGATGTCATTTATTTGATAATCGCTTAAATCCTCACGGAGATATTGGTGACACACATTATAAGCAATCTCTTTGAATGTAAATTCATCAATATTATCTAAAAAGTACTCGTCTAACACGTCTATATTCTCTGGCATGTATAGTCCATTGTCAGCCGGTAGGCTGTTTAAAACAGCCGATTTTAAGTTAACCCGATTGGCTATATTTTTAGTGCTATAAAATTTCATATAATCATTACTCTTTGTCTTTGGTATCTATTGATATCGTAACTGGGCCATTATTGATAAAATGAACCTGCATATTCGCACCAAAAATACCTTCTTCTGGTTGTATTTTATATAATCTAAATTCATCAATAAAAGCTTCATATAAGGGAATGGCTATATTTGGCTTAGCTGATCTAAGATAGGATGGTCTATTTCCTTTTTTTGTGCTGGCATACAGAGTAAACTGACTTACAATTAACACTTCTCCAGTTACGTCTACAAGACTCAGATTCATCTTTCCATTTTCGTCATTAAATATTCTAAGGTTAATTATTTTTTTGATCAGCCATTGTATATCATTGTGATTATCAGCATCTGTAATACCAAGAAATATAAGCAAACCTTTATTAATTTTACCTACTTCTTCATGATCTACTATGACACTGGCTTCATCTACTCTTTGTATAACTACTCTCATATAAAATGGCTGAACGAAAACTTTTCATAATTAAAAAAAATAATAACTGCTCAGGTAGTATCAATTTTGGCTAAAAGAAACACACCACCTGAGTCGTTACAAAAAATGCTAAAATAAGTCATTTTATAAAATATGATAATGTTTGTTTAACCCGTATCTAGTACTTTAAGGCCAACGTACCGCATACTTTATATTTGTTCTTTTTTCATCTGCTTGTCGTTTAAAAATTTTTCTCATCAAAGGCCTACAGGTATTATGCTACTGCATAACTCCGGTTTTCACCCTAACGCAAATATTAAATAACTTCCTTTAAGGTATTTTAAAATTCATTCTTAAAGCACTAGTGCTCTGTCAAGGATAAATTGACGGGTAACTTTGGCATCTTTTGAACCTGCTCTTTGTTAAAAATACTCGCCATATCTACTGCTATGACTGCGTTTTTTGCCTCATTCAGGATTAAATTATGCGCAAAGTTTTGATTCTGGTCAAGGCATAATTTTACGATTTTAGCGGGCTAAATGATTGTCCTGATCCTAGACTAAGGGAATAATTTTTAAACAATGACAGGTTTAAATAATTTTAAATTACCCCTCACATATTACTTATCGCAATAATAGTTATTAACATTAAAAATTTATTACATGCATAATATGATCACTTTCTATGTTATACACTTAGTAATTATTAAAAATACATTGTGGAATAATCATGGATAAAATGGGGAAAAGCGTTAGCCTATTAAAACCTGTGAATTAAAGTCGTGGTTATCCACAAATATATGTATTGTTAATAATGTTAATAAACCAAATGTTTAATAAACATATAGATGTTAAAATATTGATAAACAATGGTTTATATTAAAATATTTTAAACAAATAGGTGTGTGTAAAACAAAATTAATTATTACTAACGCATTCACAGGCTTTATAATAATATACTCTTTTAAATAAAAAGTAATTATGAATATTATAAAAGGAAAAAGAAGATTTTGAAGGTCTGTTATTCTGCTATCTTTGAGCGCTTTATGGTTTGAATCGTTTTCAAAATGAAATATTCTCAAGTTGTAAAATATTGGTTGTTTTTCGGACTCTTTTTAGTTTTTATGCAGATTGTAATAGGCGGCATCACAAGACTTACAGGGAGTGGGTTGTCAATAACGGAATGGGATATAGTTTTTGGTACATTTCCACCTTTAGGCGAAAGCCAATGGCTCGAAGAGTTTATCAAATATCAATCTACTCCACAATATCAGAAGATAAATGAGGGTATGAGCCTCTTAGAATTTAAGTTCATATATTTTTGGGAATATTTTCATAGGTTATGGGCAAGGATGATGGGTTTTGCTTTTTTGCTTCCTTATGTCATATTCAGGATAGTAGGAATGGTAGACAAGGTGATGTCCAAAAAACTAGGAGTGGTAATATTATTTGCTGTCTTGGCTGCAGTTTTTGGATGGGTAATGGTAGCCAGTGGATTAATAGACCGACCATGGGTCAATGCGTATAAACTTTCTATTCACCTTTCCATTGGTATAGCAGTGTTCTTATCATTGCTTTGGGTAATATTGGAAAGTTTTTATCAAGATCGTTGGTCTGGATTACAAATGGATTCTGCTCCTTGGCTAAAGTGGATAACGGTAATTTTTGTGTTACTTTGTTTACAAATATTTTTAGGAGGTGTTGTATCAGGAATGAAAGCAGCACTCCCATTTCCCACTTGGCCCAATATGAATGGATCATTTATTCCGACAGTGTTATTGGATGGAAATCATTGGACATGGCAAAAATTGTCGGCTTATGAATCTTCTACTTTTGCACCTGCCTTAGCACAGTTTCTGCACCGTAATACTGCTTATGCGATTGTTATTATATCCGTTGTGTTCTTCTATGTGTTTTTAAATAATCAAAAACATACTGTATTCAAGTCATTGATATGGTTTTTTTTTAGTTTATTATTTTTACAAATATTACTAGGTATTTTCACTTTGATTAACTCTCTCGGAAAAATTCCTATATCTCTTGGTGTGATGCATCAGTCAATAGGTGTATTACTCATAGCTAGTTCATTTACTATTTTATATGCATTTAAAAAATCTACCAAAATTGTAATATTTTAATAAATTGAAATTCTTTATTAAGAATGTAAATACTAAACATATCTGATAAAATTATGCACCACGAAAATGAAATACTATACTTGTAACAATGGATATAAAGAAAGAAAAACACTTTACATATTTTGAATCAAATCCTGAGAAGGAGGAACAGATTGTGTTGATACATGGTCTATTTGGTGCTTTAAGTAATTTTTCTGATTTGGTTGATACATTTGGTGAAGATTATAATGTGGTTGTTCCTATTCTTCCTTTGTATACTCTGGAAATAAAGGATACAAGTATAGATGGTTTTTTGAAATATCTGGAAGAATTTATTGATAATAAGGGATACAAAGGTTTTCATATTCTCGGTAATTCTTTGGGCGGTCACATAGCCCAGCTGTATACATTAAAACATCAAGAGAAGGTAACCACAATGACATTGACTGGTAGTTCGGGATTGTTTGAATCTGGAATGGGCGATGGTTATCCCAAAAGAGGTGATTATAATTATATAAAACGTAAAACTGAAGAAACTTTTTATAATCCAAAAATTGCTACAAAAGAACAAGTAGATGAGGTGTTTGAAATTGTCAATAATAGAGAAAAAGCTATAAGAATTATTTATACTGCAAAATCTGCCCTTCGCCATAACCTTGAGGATCAATTATATAAAATAAACATTCCGACATTGCTTGTATGGGGCGAACAGGATACTATTACTCCAAAATTTGTTGGAGAAAAATTTCATAAGCTTATTAAAGGTTCAGAACTGGTCATAATAGATAAATGTTGCCATGCTCCTATGATGGAAGTACCAGTAGAATTTAATAATGTTCTAGCAGATTTTTTATTAAGAAATACGAATTTAACCAAATGAGCAAACCTATACCCTATTATTGAATCGTTAAATAAATACTGATTCTAAGCTTTTTTATTTCCCGGCAATAAAATATGTTATTCATTATGATGGAAATTAATGGATTTTCAACCTTAACTCACAGAAATATCTATTTGGGTTTAAAAACTCAATATGCTTTTCTAATTGTTTAGCCATGTATATTTGTTTTGTCTGGCTAGTAGTAGGAATAAGAAGAGCTGGTTTTTGTCAACCGCTACCAGCAATTCTCAGTTTAAGAATTTAGGAGCATATAAAATGTGAAGGGTACAAGGAAAACACCCCTTAATTATGTTCTGATTAGAAGGTACATTCCCTTTACCGCCCACATTCCTATCTAAACCGATATTTGCTGCACCCCAATCAAAAAAAAGATAACTTTTATCTAAAACAAACTTTTTTATAAAAATTGTAGTCTCATAGAGTAGCCGATACTTTGACACCAATTAATGTTACTTATATTGTGTGATGAAGAGAAAACCAAGTCCTAAAGAATAGTTTAATCTATTTATTAAATTAAAAATCTAGAAAATGAAAAAGGTATTGTACTTATTGTGTTTTATAAGTTTTGGCTTATTAGCACAAGAGAATTTAAATAATGATCCGTTCAAACAAATAACTGATTTATTACCCACACCAAACAGTTATAGAAACGCATCGGGTGCACCTGGGCATGATTATTATCAACAACGTGCTGACTATGTAATGAATATCAGACTCGATGATGACAAGCAGATAATATATGGAGAGGAAACTATTACTTACACTAATAATTCTCCTGATGTCTTGACTTATCTATGGTTACAGTTAGACCAAAATGTGAGGGCTCAAGAGTCTGACACTTATAAGGTTTCTCCCAGTGAGATGGGAAATAACCCCAACATGAGAACATTAGGAAGAATAGAAACTGAATTTGATGGTGGTTTTAAGATTGAAAGTGTGACAACTTCTAGCGGCAGAAATCTAAAATATGTCATTAATAATACAATGATGAGAGTAGATATGCCTTCTGCTTTACGCGAGGGAGGTAAATTTACTTTTAAAATAAAATGGTGGTATAATATTAATAATACCGGAGAGATAGGGGGAAGATCAGGATTTGAACATTTTAAAGAGGACGATAACAATGTCTACGTCATAGCACAATTTTTTCCAAGGATGTGTTCTTATAATGATATAGAAGGATGGCAAAACAAACAATTTTTAGGCAGAGGAGAGTTTACTCTAATATTTGGAAATTATGAGGTTAACATTACCGTTCCATCTGATCATTTGGTAGCATCTACTGGGTTATTACAAAACTCTGGAAGTGTACTATCTTCTGCTCAAAAATCTAGACTTAACAAAGCAAAACATGCAAAGCTACATCCTGTAGTAATTGCTACTAAAGAAGAAGCTGACGTACGAATGAAGAGCAAATCAAAGAGTACGAAAAAGTGGACTTTTAAAGCAAAAAATGTTAGAGATTTTGCTTTTGCAAGTTCACGTAGATTTATATGGGATGCTCTAGGTGTAAAAATGTCTGATGGTCGGACGGTAATGGCACAATCAATGTGGGTAAAAGAGGGTGATTGCCTTTGGAGTAAATTTTCTACTAAAGCTGTTGCACACACTATTAAATGGTATTCTCATTATACTTTTGATTACCCTTATCCCGTAGCATGGTCTATAGATGGCTCTATGGGCATGGAGTATCCTATGATATGTTTTAACTATGGCAGATGTAACTCCGATAATACATATACTGAAAGAGGAAAATATGGTCATATAGGTGTTATAATACATGAGGTAGGCCACAATTGGTTTCCTATGATTGTTAATTCTGATGAGCGTCAATGGACATGGATGGATGAAGGGTTAAACTCATTTGTACAATACTTAGCTGAGCAACAGTGGGAGCGTAATTACCCATCTAGAAGAGGCCCAGCTTATAAGATTACCAACTATATGGGTGGTGATAAATCTAAGATTTCTCCTATTATGACCAACTCAGAGTCTATATATCAGTTTGGTAATAATGCTTATGGAAAACCTGCTACAGCATTAAATATTTTGAGAGAAACAGTAATGGGTAGAGACCTTTTTGATTTTGCTTTTAAAGAATATTCTAACAGGTGGAAATTTAAACAACCTTACCCTGCTGATTTGTTTCGCACTTTGGAAGATGCATCGAGTGTTGATTTAGATTGGTTTTGGAGGGGATGGTTTTATACTACTGACCATGTAGATATGGCAATCACCGGCATGAAAGCGCATAATATTACACCTATAGATGTGAAGGAGGCCAAAGATTTAATGCGGGCTGCCAATGATCAGGAGAGTAGATATATAGGCAATAAACGGAATGCAGAAGAGATTATTAAAACACAAGATGAGATTGACCTTTCTATACGAGATTTCTATACAGATTATGATCCTTTTGCTGTCGATGCAATTGATGAAGAGGATCAATCAAAAATCACGTCATCTTTAAGCGAAAAGGAGAAAAAAATAGTTGCCAGCAATAAAAATTATTATGAGCTCACTTTTGAAAACATAGGTGGTTTAATTATGCCTATTGTTTTTCAATTTACCTATGAGGATGGTACTACAGAAGATGTAAGACTACCTGCAGAGATTTGGCGAAAATCTGAAGGCGCAGTGACTAAAGTTTTTCCGAGAAAGAAAAAGGTTGTGAAAGTTGCACTGGATCCATATTTAGAATTGGCTGATACTGATACTAGCAATAATGTGTATCCGAGAGAAGAATCAACTTCAAGATTTGATCTTTTCAAAAACAGGAAGGATAGAACAAGAGAGAATCCTATGCAAAGAGCAAACAGGGCTAAAAAATTAAAGAAGGCCAATAAACCTTAGGAACTACATATTTTTATATAAGAGGGCATCAATAAAAAGGATGTGGATCATTATTCCACATCCTTTTTTATTTGGTTTTTATTGTTCCACGTGGAACATTGCCCATGAGTTAGACTTCTTGATCTAACCGATCAGTAACTACATAATACCGTGGATCTTCAATTGATGTTTCTATTACCTGTTCAAATTTTGGATTTGCCTTGAGTAGCAGGGCTTTACAATCTGGACTTAAATGTGTAAGTTTTATACTTTTACCCTGATCCAAGTATTTATTTGCTATTCCCCTTACTGCCTCGATACCAGAATGATCAGAAACTTTAGACTCAATAAAATCTATCTCTATAACATTAGGGTCTGTAGCAATATCAAATTTTGTGTTGAATGCCTGTACAGACCCAAAAAATAATGGCCCCCATATTTCGTACACTTTTGTACCATCTGCTTTGATTAACTTTCTTGCTCTAATCATTGTTGCATTTTTCCAAGCAAAAACAAGAGCAGACATTATAACACCGGATATTACAGCCACAGCTAAATCATGCCATACTGTTATGGCTGATACGGCGATTAGTACAAACGCATCTGGAATCGGAATTTTATTTAGAATCCTAAAACTACTCCATGCAAAAGTCCCAATGACCACCATGAACATTACTCCAACTAAAGCAGCAATCGGTATTCTGTCAATCACAGGGCCTCCAAATAATATAAATATTAGAAGTGCCAATGCGGCCATAATGCCTGATAAACGGCCGCGTCCTCCAGAGTTTATATTGATTATGGATTGACCGATCATAGCGCAACCTCCCATGCCACCGAAGAATCCATTTAGTATATTGGCACTTCCTTGTGCTACACATTCACGATTACCACTGCCTCTTGTATCAGTAAGTTCGTCTACGAGGTTGAGAGTCATAAGAGATTCTATTAAACCTACGGCGGCCAAAACAAATGCAAATGGCATCATAAAGAGAAGATTGGTACGTGACCAGAGTAATGGGTTAAATACATCAATCCTAAAAGAAGGAAACCCGCCACTTACCCCTCCAATTTGGCCGTCAGGCAAACCATCAGTAATAAAAGAACTTACTGTAGCGGTATTAACATTTCCAAGAATTACAATAGCTGTTACTACAGCGATGGCTACTAAGGCTGAAGGTATTTTTTTAGTAAGCTTGGGCAAGAAATACATAATGACCATAGTAAGTGCCACAAGACCGAGCATTGTCCAAAGCTCTGATCCTTGTAGCCATTCTGTGACAAAACCATTGCCTTCACTTAGCGCCATTGGTATCTTGGCGCCATTATTAAGTATTGGTTTTTTAAACATTCCTTGCTGTGCCAAAAATATCACAATCGCCAATCCATTTACAAATCCCATCATAACAGGGTGGGGTATGAGTCTTACAAATTTTCCTAACTTAAATAGGCCTGCCATAATTTGTATTACACCTACCATAAGTAAGGTGACCAGTAAAAACAATAGCCCGGTATCTCCTTCAATACCCTGTTGGTTTCCAAGTAATTGACCTCCTGTAATAAGGGCAACCATTACTACTGCGGTAGCTCCTGTAGCTCCTGATATCATTCCTGGTCTTCCGCCAAACACGGCTGTAATGATACCCATTATAAATGCACCATAGAGCCCTACAATTGGCGTTAACCCTGCCACAAAAGCAAAAGCTACAGCTTCTGGTACCAAAGCCAATGCCACGGTTAGTCCAGAAAGAATGTCATCTTTAGCATTGAATGTAAAATTTTTAAAAATATACTCTTTCATATTTGATCCTTGAAAAAGTTGGCAAATATATTTTAATTAATTTGACGAAAACCATATATTTTCTTATTCGATACATTTCTACTAAGCGCATTCATTATATCCTAACTTTGATGTATTGCTTTTACAAAAAACGAAAAGGATTTTTACTAGGCCTATTGTTCCACGTAGAACATTGAGTCCACTCTGAAAACTCACAAAATCAAAAAAGTTCTTTTTGGCGAATTTTACATTTTTCTCAACTCGCTGATATTCAGGCATCACCGAATCTCTGAAAATGTAAATTTCATCCAAAACGATTCTTTTTCTGAAAAATGTTAGTTTCCAGAGTAGGCTCAGCATTTAAAAAGGTTTTGCTGGGAGTAGATTAAGAATTCAAAGCAGCTGATCATAGCACAAAAACCAACCATAGTTGTCTGAACTTTTTATAACCAACAATATTGTACTTGATGCATATACCATAAAGCTCTTTTTAAGAACCGATGATAGAAGAATTGTTTTTAAGTGGGTTAAATGTTAAGTACTCAATATTGAAATTATAATAAGAGATTGAAGTCCTCTAAACTAAATAGCCAAAGGCAACGCCCTTGGTTAAGTTGCGAATGTTGTGATTTTGGCGTCATTTTAACCAAAATGATAATAAATCATTCTAGTGCTCTGTCAAGGATAAATTGACGGGTAACTTTAGCATCTTTTGAACCTGCTCTTTGTTAAAAATATTCGCCATATCTACTGCTATGACTGCGTTTTTTGCCTCGTTCAGGATCAAATTATGCGCAAAGCCAACCCGCCATTTAACACTTGACAGAGCACTAACTATACAAAATATTCAGTACTTACAAACCTACATTATAACCAATTGACCGACTTTGACTTATAACACAGCACTAGTGATGGGTCAAGCTATAATTGATGGGTGATTTGGAATCTTTTAAGCCTGTACATCGTTGGGGAAACACTCATTTAGCTCGCTAAAATCGTAAGTTTTTCGCCTTGTTCAGGCTTAAAACGTTCACCTAACCCCACCTACCATTTAACACTTGACACAGTGTGGTCTCATGATATACGTTGACAGTTTTATGTCAACTTGTTAACCAGTGTTGATAACTTTACTGATTTAAAAATAATATTCTTTTCAAATTCATACTACCGATGTA
>JAZGFO010000182.1:0-5054 GCA_036479655.1 Saprospiraceae bacterium | reverse complement strand
TATTTTTCATACAGATATTACTTTATGATTGTTGTTAAGAATATATTATCAAAGTTAAAAAATATTCCAATATTGCCATTCTTGTATCCAATCTGTTTACATTTGTTATTAATAATCAAAAAATAGTTGAATATGAATATTAAAGATATTATCTCCATCACTTTGATTTTATTTTCTGTAATTGATATTATTGGTTCTATACCTATAATTATTGATCTTAAAAACAAAGGGATAAAAATAGAAGCTTTCAAAGCAAGTTTGGTCGCATTCTTGATTATGTCTGCATTTTTATATTTAGGAGAATCAATTCTAAGTTTATTTGGAGTAGATGTACAATCATTTGCTGTTGCAGGTGCGATTATACTTTTCTTTTTAGGAATAGAAATGATATTAGGAATTACGTTATTTAGAGATGATCCAAAATCTAAATCTGGTACATTAGTACCCATTGCTTTTCCACTTATTGCAGGAGCAGGATCAATGACTACAATAATCTCTATTCGATCAAAGTATGATCTTGCAGATATTCAAATGGGGATATTTATAAATATTATTTTAGTTTTTTTAGTATTAAGATATTCAGGACTAATACGTAAAAAGATTGGCCCAGGTGGTGCAGATGTTCTTAGAAAAGTATTTGGAATTATTCTTTTAGCAATTGCTATAAAGTTATTTAGAGAAAATTTTCATTTGATGATAATGCAGAGTCCTCCTGTGCAGTAATGTATAAGTGTATCAAGGTCGTCAATTACAGAATAGTTAAAAAAAACGAATCGACTTTTAAGGGGACTCCTGAATACATTGGGAAAAAGGGGCGACACAATTGTTTTACCCACTATAATTAAATGTAAAAATTACATTAAAATAAATAAGTACATTTGCAAATATAAATTTAACATATGAGTGATAATTGGAAAGTAGGTAAGCAGCAGAAAAAGGGCGTAAGGAAAGAGATAGAGAATGCAATAATAGTAGGATTAATTACCGATGGGCAGAAAGAAGAACAAGTAACTGAGTATCTTGACGAGTTAGAATTTTTAGCAATGACAGCTGGTGCAAAAGTTGTAAAGAAATTTGTTCAAAAATTAAAGCATGCAAATGTTCGAACCTTTGTAGGTAGTGGTAAATTGATAGAAATAGCTGAATATATAAAAAACAATGAAGACATTGTAATGGTCATATTTGATGATGATCTTACAGGTAAGCAAGCGAGTATTCTTGAAGAAGAATTGGCAGTAAAAATTGTAGATCGTAGTTCATTGATACTTGATATTTTTGCAAGTAGAGCACAGACTGCACAAGCACAGACTCAAGTAGAATTGGCTCAGATGCAATATTTGTTGCCACGATTAAGAGGATTGTGGACACACCTCGAAAGACAACGTGGAGGTATAGGAATGAGAGGACCTGGAGAAATGGAAATAGAGACAGATAGAAGGATAGTTAGAGATAAAATATCACTGCTTAAGAAAAAATTAGAGAAAATAGATCGCCAAGCAGCGACCCAACGTAAAACTAGGGGAGAAATGGTTAGAGTGGCACTTGTCGGATATACCAACGTTGGCAAATCTACTTTGATGAATATATTAAGTAAATCAGAAGTGTTTGCCGAAAACAAGCTTTTTGCCACTTTGGATACTACCGTTCGTAAAGTTGTGCTTGATAGAATGCCATTTTTGTTGTCTGATACTGTAGGGTTTATTAGAAAACTACCACATCACTTGGTAGAAAGTTTTAAATCTACATTAGATGAAGTAAGAGAATCCGACATATTGATCCATGTAGTAGATATTGCCCATCCACAATATGAAGATCACATGAAAACCGTAATTAAAACTTTAAATGATCTGGAGGTTGGAGATAAAAAAACACTAATTGTTTTTAACAAAATAGATCTCTATAGGTCACGGTACTTTGATGCGCTACTAGAAGAAGAAGTAAAAGAAGAAATTCTTAAAGAATTAAAACAGAATCTAAAAAACAATTATGACCACGATAATATTTTTATATCTGCATTGCACAAAGAAAACATATCAGAATTAAGAGCAACCCTAAAAGAAATGGTGAGTAATGTCTATACAGTAAGATACCCGTATAAGACCCACTTCTTTTAGCATTGACTCTATTTTTTATAAATCCCCTATCATTAATATAAAGGTTTTGTAACTCTAATACATATTCTGTATAAAATTTAGACTAGCTTTTTAATTAAGAGCTCTTATTTCGTCTATTAATATAATGTGTTATACTTACGATTAAAAGTATTATAGCTAAACTAATAATATAAAATTGGACATTTTTTATCAAACTACCGATAGTACCTAAAAAAGCTACTCCACCAATCCAAATTGCTAATGTACTCAACCAACAACAACTTGTACCAACAAAGAAAACTATGATGCTTCCCAAAAAAGTTTTTTTATAATTTTTCATCAGTCTCTTACTTTCGTGCACTTAATGAAATACTCGTAACACTTGATGCAATACTTTTTGCCTCATCGCTATCTAAGTTAAAGTTTAACTCTTTTGCAATTTTTATTACTTGGGGATCAGCAAGCATTAATTCTATAGGAAATTCTGATTTAGATTCTATTTTTACATCTTGAAATCCTGCATCCTTTACATAGTCTAAATATGTCTCTATCTTTTCTGCTCCTGAAACACAGGCGATATGCCCTTCTAATGAGTTTTTAATAAAATCAGGCAGTTCTTTTTCTAAAACAATATCACTAATTGACAACTTACCACCTGCTTTTAATACACGATATGCTTCTTTATATACATCGCCTTTGTTTAAAGATAAATTTATTACACAATTAGAAATTACATGATCGGCAATATTGGGTTCTAGTGGGAGATGTTCTATATCCCCTTTGACAAATTCTATATTTGAAAAATTACCTTTTTTTGCATTTTTTTCAGCCAAATCAAGCATTTCATCAGAAAGGTCAATTCCAATTACTTTTCCTGTAGAACCCACAAGAGGAGACACTATAAAGGCATCAAATCCAGCACCTGACCCTAAGTCAATAACTGTTTCACCATCCTTAATTTCAGCTAATGCTGAAGGGTTACCACATCCTACACCCAAATTAGAACCTTCGGGTACTGTGCTTAATTCTTTTTCAGAATATCCAATTTTTTTACCTACCTGTTTGGCATTTTCGTTTGGGTCACAACAGGCAAATAATTTCGAGAACAACTTACTTTTTTTCGATTTAGCTAATTTGCTATAACCTTCAACAACTGATTGTTTTACAGACTTTGAATCCATTTTCAATAATTTTTATGATTAAATAATGGCACAAAGTTGAACTAAAGAATTGTCATATAAATTGACTTAGGTCAAGTTCGAGATATTTTCTTCCTAATTCTGCTTAGCGTTTCTGGACTTACTTGTAAATAAGTTGACAAATGTTTTAATGAAACGCGCTGTAACAGTTCATAATCAGTTACCAATATTTGTTTATACCGCTCAGTTGCAGTCAAATCTCTCAAAAACCTACTATGACATTCGGTAGTTATATATTCACTCTCCGATGCCAATCTACCCAATTGTTGCCAAAACATATCTTGTTCATACATTTTTTTCAATGAATCATAAGAAAATACGATTAATTTAGTTGGTTCTGTTGCTTGAATCGCTAGATCACTTTCGGTTGAGGATATCAAACTACTATAAGCTGTAGTTATTGTGTTTTCTCTACAAAAACAATTTGTTATCTCTTTTCCATCATTGAGATAAAATAATCTCAGGAAGCCTTTTTCTATAAATGCAATATCCCTACATATTTTTCCATGTTGTAAAAAATACGCTTCAGTTTTTAAGTGTTTTATAGAAAGATATGGGCGAACATTCTCAAACACCTTAGGTGTATAATTTGGAAATTGTTGTAAGAATTTGTTAAAAGCTTCCATCTAATTTTTGTGTTAATTTTCATCTATTATCCAGAAAAATAAAATTACATATCATTTTTAAAATAGATAATGAAAACAAATTACAAATGTACGATACAATAATATAAAATATCTGCATTAAATAGTTTATAAGTTAATTTTATTTATTCAAAACAATGAGTTGTAGTTTATGTTTCAGAGAATTTATGCATTTGAATTTCTCAATCAAGAACTCAGAAGAATCGGATAATATATGAAACTCAACTATTTCAAGGAAATAAAATTCTTACCTGCCATAAAAGTCCTTCCCAAAGAGCTGAATGTTTCTATCAAAACGCTTATCAAAACTCGCCCCCTGACCCCCTAAAGGTGGAACCGCCTCGTTCACACGCGCTGATCTGGCTTTAGTAACATCGTTTGCCATAAATACGCAAAAGATAAAGGTTGTTATTCGTATTATTAAAACATATTTTTAGACTAATCTAAAAATTAAGTATATTTGTGCAATAATTAAGAATTCCATGTTAACAACTACAGAAGAAAATTACCTTAAAGCGATATTTAGTATATCAGAACGATCTCATAAAAGTGCTAGTACTAATGATCTTGCAAAACAGTTAGAGACTAGTGCCGCATCTGTGACTGATATGCTCAAGAGACTTGCTCAAAAAGAGCTTATCAATTATATAAAGTACAAAGGTGTAACACTTACAACAGAAGGGATAAAAAATGCAACTCAACTGCTTCGAAAGCATAGATTATGGGAAGTTTTTTTAGTCGAAAAACTCAGATTTAGTTGGGATCAAGTACATGATATTGCAGAGCATTTAGAGCATATTCAATCTAATGAATTAATCATGCGTTTAGATGCTTTTTTGAATTATCCAAAATTTGATCCTCATGGTGACCCTATACCTAATGCAGATGGAAAGTTTACAATTCGTAATCAGACACCACTATCTTATATGCATGAAAGTCAAAAGGGAGTATTAGTAGGTGTAAAATCGCATAAAACAGACTTTTTATTGTACCTCAATAAATTAAATATAAAATTAGGAACCGAAATAGAAGTTGTAGCCACCAATAGCTATGATAACTTGTTCGATATAAAAATAGACGGTAAAAATAAAATTACAATCACAGCAACAATTGCCCAA
>JAZGFO010000181.1:0-6907 GCA_036479655.1 Saprospiraceae bacterium | reverse complement strand
TTTTGCCTTGATGCAAAAAACGAACCAAAAAAAATCAAGTCTTGTATGAGCTCTTAACGCTGCTACCCAAAAAGCTAAACAGAAAAAACTCGCATTTAATATCGTGACGTTGTTGTGCATTATTGTTGCTCATATAGTGTATTACACATTAATAGAAAGTTATCTACTCACACACTTTTCTGTTCTTTACGCTTTTGCCTCCCTAACGCTAAGCTCATAAATGACGGGGTGGTAGAATTGGCAGTTTGTATCTTGCAGAAGGCTATTTGTATTTTATTCTAAACCGAAACAACGCATTCGCTTTTTGCGAATACCCTATAATATCATCCCAACAAAGGTATTCCACTTAATATCACATCTAACCTAACATCTAAGTCCACACTTAAGTCCACATCTAAAAGCGGGCGGGCTGTGCGAAAACGAGGGTGCGGGAGCAGCATTGCAGCATAGCAATTTTTCGGACTAGATTTTTTTTGTTTTCGTTTTTTTTATCTATGAAAAAAAAGCTCACAACACTCGCTAACGCGATTTCTTCATTAGAGCACTGTCGTACTCTACTCCCAAAGAAGTTCATTCAGTCATATCTGATAAGACAACATCTAAGAAACATCTAATAAAGTCCGTCTGACAAGACAAAACACACCCCCCTCTTTGTCTATTGTATCAAAAATAATTGTTTATATAAAAACAAAAAGGCCATCTCACCGAGATAGCCTTTTCTAAATATTCTTCTTATCAAAGTTCATTTATTAGTCAAAATTCACTAACGAATCTTTGAGGTCATTTCCAGAAGATCCTATTTCAGGTCCCCATTTATTAGCACCTGCTTGGCTCTTACTTGCTAAGAAAAAGATTAAAACAATCCCACCAATATAAGGAATCAAAGATATCAAGTACCACCATCCAGATTTGCCAGTGTCATGTAATCTTCGTACTGCAATAGCTAAAGAAGGAATAAACAATGCTAATCCTATTAAAGCCATTAATCCTCCCATTAAGTATATGATAGGTGTTGATTCCAGACTTAAGCCAATAAATAATAATGCTCCTAAAATTAAACCTAAAATTAAATATGCTAAAACGAACCACCAATACTCGGATTTGTTAGATCTTGTTTTAAAGTCTGCGTATTTTTCAAATGCTAATTTAAAATAGTCAATCATTTCCATAATAAGTTTGTTTTTGCTTTATAACTCGATATAATATAATATCAAATATATAAAATATATTACAATATGATAGTTTTTTTACAAAAAGTAAAATAAAAAGTTAAGCATCCTTGACTTTTATACAATATTCCGACAATAAAATATTACTTAATTGGTATATTAATATCAAGGATTTATCCAGTTTAAAACATTTTTATTCCAAATGTCGTTTTTTTCTTCTTTTGTAATCACCCCATTAGATAGGGCTTGATCAATAACTTGTCCAGGATAGCTATTGGGTACACTTTCCATCTCGCCTAAAGGATAAGGGTCATCAAGTCCTGCGATTATTTGTGATATTCCTTGACGTTTTTTTAGTAATTCAAATGAATCAACGTCGTGAACTAAAGTATCAAAAAAGACATTTTTAGCTCCTATTGACTTTTGGGGATCCACAGTATTTTCAAATAAATCTGGCCTACCTTTAAATCCTTGTCTTCTACGTCCTATATTCACTTGACCATATTGGTTGCCGTGTGCAAAACATGTTCTTAAGTTTGTAAATCTATAAGGAAAATCAAATAAAGTAAACATATGGTAATGATCAGCAGTCTGTGCACACATCCATATCAAATGAAATCTCCAATACTGATCTTTAAGATTAATCATTTTAGGTGCATCGTAAGGATGTATCTCAATTGCTAATTTGTAATCGTTTGCCAACTGCCAGATAGGCGTTACAGATTCGTCAGCGGTAGATATCCATTCTCCATTTTTATTAATATAATGCGTGGGAAGACACAATACTTTTAAATTTAATTCCTTCACACATCGAGACATTTCTTCTAATGCATCATCGATATAGGCTGGCTGGAGAACAAATCCACAAGTAAACTCTTCTGGGTTTTCTGCTTGCACTTGCCCTTGGAAGTTGTTTTGAAATCTTATAACGTCATTGGTTGTCTCTCTATCAAGTCCATTGCAATACAATTGAGAAAGAGTTATTAGTACCTCATGATTTATATTGTTTTGAGCCATCCAAATTTTCTTTTCCTCAAGAAAAAAACTGGGGTCTGTGATCGGCCTTTTCCAGTTCCCTTGGCACATATATTTTCGATTATCATCTACCCAAAACAATTTTCGTTTTTTCATAAACAAAGGGATATCTTCGGGGTATGGCAATAAATGTCCATGTCCATTAATACGTTTATTTTTCATATGATCTTGGCACTTTTTAAATCTACTCTATACTAATTATCAAAAATGAAATAAATAATGTTGAAAACAAATTTAATCAAAAGTTGTGACTTATAATTTATTATAATTTATTGATCGATAAATATACTTATAACATGAACTAATATTACAATCTTAGAGTTGTAGTAAGAGAATAAAAACAAATCTACAGCAGATATGGCTTCAAAGCGTCAAGAACAAATAGAAGAATTAATAAGGAGAAATTTTGGTACTGTACTCCAACAAGAAGGAACATATATATATGGAACAGCATTTGTAACGGTTACACAAGTTAATGTCACACCAGACTTATCTATTGCAAAAATATATGTAAGTATTTTTAATGTAGAGGATAAAACTGTTGTATTAAAACAGATGCATGACAACCTTCACACTTTAAAAAAAGGGCTAGCTTATAGAATAAGAAAGCACGTAAGAAGGATACCGAGTATTTCGTTTTATCTTGATGACACCTTAGATGAAATGTATAAGCTTAATAGTTTATTTGATAATTTGAATTAAATTACACTCTTTATTGAATTGTTCTAAATATAGCTCCATAAATTGATGTCTTTGGAGTGCCATTTCTTTTCCTGTTTTTGTATTCATTCTATCTTTTAATAAAAGTAATTTTTCATAAAAATGATTTATTGTTGGAGCAGTGCTATTTTTGTACTCTTCTTTAGTCATGTTGAGATTAGGCGGTACTGCAGGATTATAAATTTCTCGATTTTTAAACCCTCCATAGTTAAATGTCCTTGCGATACCAATTGCTCCTAAAGCATCTAATCTATCTGCATCTTGAATAACATCTAATTCTTTTGAATTGAAAACCACAGGATTATTTCCTCCTTTAAAAGAAATGTTTTTAATAATATCTATTACATGTAAAATAATATCTTGTGGAATGTTTAATTGCTGTAAGAACATCTGAGCTTTTTGAGGGCCAATAGATTCGTCACCATCATTAAACTTAGAGTCTGCAATATCGTGGAGCAAGGCACCTAACTCCACCACAAAACCATCTACTTTTTCATGTCGTGCTATATTTTTTGCTGTTTTCCACACTCTATCTATGTGCCACCAATCATGTCCACCTTCAGCATTTTCAAGTGTTAGTTTAACAAACGCTACGGTCTTTTCTATTACTTCGGTATTCGAAAGCTTCATTTATGTATAATTTTGCAATATTGTTTTAATACCAAAATAGCGTTATAAATAATAACTATTATTAACCAAGCTTTAATTGTCTTTAGGGTCAACTTTACCTTTTTTATCGCCCTTAATGTTATCCATCGCATCATTTAAGTCATCAGTTGCATTATTTAATTCCTTAATGTGATCAGATTTAGATTTTTTTACTTTTGGTTTTTTCTCTACTTTAGGTGCTTTCTCATTAATAGGCTTTTCTTCTGTAAAGGTAAATCCTTTGGTATCAGTACCTATAAATATGGTATCCCCAGAAGTAAATTTTCCAGAAAGCACCTCTTTAGCTAATTGATTAACTATTTTACTTTGGATAACTCTTTTTAGAGGTCGGGCCCCGAATTGTGGGTCATACCCAAGCTCAGCAAGTAAGTCTTTTGCCGATTCACTAAGTTCAATTTTCAATTCTTGCTTTGCCAATCTTTTATGCACTTTCTTAAGCATAAAACCACTAATTTTTTTAATCTCTTGCTTAGTTAATGGTAAGAACATGATTTTTTCATCAATCCTATTTAAAAATTCTGGTCTTAAATTTTCTTTCAAAATATCAAAAACTTCCAATTTAGTTGTTTCAATAATATCAGCTTTATGTTTATCGCCAAGAACATCAAGATCCTCAAAATTTTCGAGAATAGTAGGTGCTCCCATATTAGAAGTCATAATAATAATCGTGTTTTTAAAATTTGCAACACGACCTTTATTATCTGTCAATCTTCCATCATCCAATACTTGTAGCAGAATATTAAAAGTATCAGGATGGGCTTTTTCTATTTCATCTAATAAAATAATAGAGTATGGCTTTCTTCGGACTGCTTCTGTTAATTGTCCACCTTCATCATAACCAACATAACCAGGGGGCGCTCCTACCAATCTACTTACAGAATGTTTTTCTTGATATTCACTCATATCTATACGAGTAATCGCATCTTCATCATCAAAAAGCACTTCAGCTAATGATTTAGCTAACTCCGTCTTTCCAACGCCTGTTGGACCTAAAAAGATAAATGAACCAATTGGTTTTTTGGGGTCTCCAAGTCCTGATCTGCTTCTCCGTACTGCATCAGACACGGCTACAACTGCTTCTCTCTGCCCTACTAAACGCTTGCCTATTTCTTCTTCAAGAAACAACATTCTTTGTTTTTCTTTTTTGAGCATTTTACTTACAGGAATTCCAGTCCATTTAGCTATTACATCTGCAATATCATTGGCTGTAACTTCTTCATTGGTAAATCTACTTTCTTCAGGAAGTTTACTTAATTTTTCTTCTGCTACTTTTAATTTTGCTTCCAATTCTTTGAGTACACCATATTTTAATTTTGCTACTAATTCAAAATTACTATCTCTTTCTGCTACTTCAGCTTGATGTTCTACATTTTCTACTTCCAATTTGATATTTTGAATAGTATCCAAAATTTCTTTTTCTCCTAACCAAGAGGCTTTAAGAGAGTCTAATTTTTGTTTAGTATTGGCAATTTGCTCTTTTATAAACTTTAGTTTTTTAGCATCACCTTCTCTTTTTATATATTCTCTTTCTATTTCTAACTGTCTTACTTTACGATCCAATTCATCAATATCTTCAGGAACAGAATCCAACTCAAGTCTCATTTTTGCAGCGGCTTCATCAATAAGATCTATAGCTTTATCTGGCAATTGTCTATCTGGTATATATCGATTAGATAATTCAGCTGCAGCAATTAGTGCTTCATCTAAAATCTCCAATTTGTGATATACTTCATACTTTTCTTGGATTCCTCTTAATATTGAAATTGTATCTTCTACACTTGGCTCATCAATAAGAACAGTTTGAAATCTTCTAACTAACGCTTTATCTTTTTCAAAATATTTTTGATATTCATCAAGCGTGGTAGCACCTATAGTTCTTAATTCACCTCTTGCCAAAGCAGGTTTTAAAATATTAGCTGCATCCAAAGCACCATTGCCTCCACCTGCACCAATTAAGGTGTGGATCTCGTCAATAAATAAAATAACCTCACCATCTGAAGCGGCTACTTCTTTTACTACTGCTTTTAATCGTTCTTCAAATTCTCCTTTATACTTAGCCCCGGCTACTAACGAAGCTAAATCAAGGACAAAAATTCTTTTTGATGCTAAATTTGCAGGTACATCTTGCTTTACAATTCGCCAAGCAATACCTTCAATAATAGCAGTCTTTCCAACCCCAGCCTCGCCAATTATTAATGGATTATTTTTCTTTCTTCTTGAAAGAATATGCATAATTCTTCTTATTTCTTCATCTCTTCCAACGATTGGATCAAGTTTTCCTGATTCCGCTCTCTTATTCAGATTTACTGCAAATTTTTCTAATGCATTATACTCATTTCCTGCATTTTGGTCAGTTATTTTTCTTCCTTTCCTTAATTCAGTAATTGCAGATTTCATATCTTTGACTGTAGCACCTAAGTCTTTTAGAATAGTGCCCCCTTTATTCTTACCATTTAGGATACCCAATATGATAAGTTCTAATGATATAAATTCGTCTCCAAATTCCTTCATCAGTTTTTTTGCCCTTGCTAAAGATTGATTAGCGTCATCTGTAAGATATTGTTTATCAATATTCGAAACCTTTGGGTAACCCTCCAATCCTTTATTGAGATCTCTTTTTAAGATTGCCATATTAATGCCTACCTTATTAAATAAAAACTCAGTCAACTTATCATCCGTCTCTATCAAACCTTTAACTAAATGTACGGTATCTACACCTTGTTGTTGTAGTTTGCCTGCTAATTGTTGTGATTTCAAAATCGCCTCTTGTGCCTTAATTGTAAAATTATCGTAAGTCATTTCTGTCTTTTTAATTTTGTAAATTCTTTATAATATAAAGAACAGTATTGAATTGTATAAGGTTTTAATCTAAAGGAAAAAAAATTAACTGTAATGTAGTAATATTTTTAGTTTTATCACATCAAAATCAAGCTGTATAAAATCATTTTTTGTAAAAAGTGTATTCATGTTCGTAAGGAGCTATGTTTATTATTGTGTGCAAATTAATATAAACATATTATGTAAAAGCAAACACAATAAAATGAATTGCACCTTTTTTGTGCAATTTGATATACACACAAATTTGATTTTAAGTATATTGCATTTTTATATAGTAATAATAATCAAAGTAAATTAAAACAACACCTTGGTACAGTTCTTTAGAAAAAATTTATTTGCTAATAGTTTACTATTTTTACCATATATTTTTTTGGTAAGAATCCATAGTTTATTGTCTCCAATAACATATCAATCAATTGACAATCAAACAATGTTGACCAAAGCTATATTTAGCTTTATAAGTAATGGACTTTGGC
>JAZGFO010000180.1:0-15495 GCA_036479655.1 Saprospiraceae bacterium | reverse complement strand
TATACTTTATGGGGATATAATTACAAGCAAGTTAATATTAGTGAAAGGTTGTCATTTGAGAGGGTAGAAGTAGATACTTTAGTGTTAATGGAAGAAGCAATCACGTTTACAAAAAAGTTAAATGCTTTACGGACATTAATATCAAATGATTCTGGATCTTTGACTTTTACACATTTGGATAAAGACCTTGAGACCAATATTCGAGTTAATTTAGAGCAGATTTTAAACTCATGGGATATTCCAACCAATGGAAGAGTTAGAGTAAGAAAGCTTATGCCCAAAGGTGTGTTACTCAGAATATCTACAGCAGGAGTCTATATCCCATTTGTGCTTGAAGGTCATATAGACGCAGGGCTGCATCCTATACAGTATCCATTTACAATGGCACATGAGATGAGTCATGGATATGGCATTGCTGATGAAGGTACATGTAATTTTATAGGTTTCTTGGTCTGTATGAATAGTGAAAGTGAATTTATGCAATATTCGGCATCAGTCAGTTATTGGAGATACTTGGTCAATAATTTAAATAAATATGCACCACATTCATACAACATTGTCGTAAGAGAATTGGATCAGAATGTTAAGGAAGATTTGAAGAATATTAGAATCCAAATGGATAAGTATCCCGATGTTTTACCACAAATAAGAGATGTTTTTTATGATCAATATTTAAAATCGCATGGTGTTAAAGGCGGACTATCTAATTACAGTACAGTTGTTAGATTGGTATTGGAATGGAAGAATAGTAATCACAACCAATCTTTGAAATCATCCATTTATAATACAATAAAAACTGTTGATTGATGTTGTCTGGTCAAGTATATTGTAAAATTAACTGTTTGTTTTAAAGAAAATGTCACCACTTATTTTGAATTGTAGTGTGCAGTTTTAATGAAAGAAAAAATAATCAAAAAACATTTAGAATATAAACAGCTTGTTTTAAAATTATAACTGGTTTAAGTATTATATTTGTGCTATGAATATATCTCACATTTTAGCAATTATCAAAAAAGACTTTGATATCGAGTTAAGACAAAAATACGCTATTGGAGGCATATTATTGTTTGCGCTGTCATCTACATTTTTGATATACAAAACCTTCAATAAGGTATCTGGAATGGAGTGGAATATATTGGTATGGATTGTAGTACTATATGCTGGGCTTAATGCCATAGTAAAATCATTTGTCCAAGAAAGAAAAGAAACTTATCTGTACTACTATACAATGTTTGGGCCACTAGAAGTGATAATTGCTAAATTGATATACAATTATATATTTACACTTTTATTATCTGGAGTTGTGGTATTTGTATTTACAATATTATTAGGTAATCCGATAAAAGACTATTCATTATTTGTCAAATCATTGCTGTTAGGAATGTTGGGAGTATCTACTATATTTACTTTTGTATCTTCTGTCTCAAGTACATCTGGGGGAAACTCTACAATGATGGCGGTTTTGTCATTACCATTGGTTTTGCCGAGTGTATTAACCATGGAACGAATAACAGCAGTTGCTATGAGATTAATTCAAGATTCAACAATTGGTCAAGATTTATATATCTTGGCGAGTATAGATTTGTTATTATTAGGAATGGTAGTACTTATTTTCCCTACATTGTGGAAATCTTAAAAAATTAAAAATATTTAGGTTATGAGATCTAATTGGTGGAAGTTTTTAGGTATATTGATATTAATATACGTTATGATAGCAGGTTTAGGATTCCCACTTAAACCAGGAATAACAGATATCTCTCCATTTAAAGTTAATGAAGGAGAAAAGGTTACTTTTATTATAAAAGGTTACAATTCTAATTATTCTGAAAAAGATACAAAAGCTTGGCTTAAATTAACTAACGAGGAAGTTTTGAGTGCAGTGACTTTTGATGCAGTGAATGATACAGAAGCAGCTGTCACGTTTAATATCCCTTCAAGTGTACCTAACAATAAAGCACTAAATTATCTCACATTGGTAGTACACAATAATGTGGATGGACCATCAATATTACCTTCTGCAATATTAGTTAAATCAAAAAAGTCAAATGAAGGTAGTTGGGATGCATGGCACCAATCTAGTTTAACAACATTATCTTCAAAACCTGGGATTCAATTCCCGTACCGATCAATATTAAATGAAACAATAAGGAATACTTATTTTCATGTGCCATTATGGTTTTCAATGTTTATTTTATTGTTTGCTTCTATTATATATAGTATTAAGTATTTATTATCTCACAATATGCGGTATGATATTATTTCATCTTCATTGGTAAGAGCAGCAACATTATTTGGTTTGCTTGGCATCATAACAGGGTCAATATGGGCAAAATTCACATGGGGAACATTTTGGACTACTGATGTCAAATTAAATATGGCTACTGTCGCAATGCTTATATATATGGCTTCTTTATTATTAAGGACTAATATTCAAGATGTGGATCGTCGTGCTAAACTCTTTGCGAGTTACAATATTTTCGCATTTATTGCACTTATCCCTTTAGTTATAGTGATACCAAGGCTTACAGATAGTTTACACCCAGGTAATGGTGGTAATCCTGCGCTTGGAGGAGAAGATATGGAAAATACGATGCGCTTAGTTTTTTACCCAGCAATTATAGGATTTACATTGTTAGGACTTTGGATAGCGTCTACTTTGATGCGTTATGAAACGATTAAGGAAAAATGGATGAGTAAGTAATTAATTAACTACTATCTATAATGATGTTTTATTAGCTAAAAAACAAAAAGATATTCCTTATAAAGGTTAATATTAAAATATGTGTAAATTTGCGAGCCTTAAGAGATCAAATTGCATATTGAAGTATAATTTATTAGCAGTTAAAGATATTTGGTCACTAACTCACGTAGATGGAAAAATCTGATTATGATTCGGTACTATACAAAACAAAACCAAGAACTGGTAGAATTAGAGAAAGAGGAAGGTGCATCATGGATAAATATTTCTGCACCATTTGAGCATGGCGAATTAGAAACTTTCGCAAAGTATCATAACATTCCTTTAGATTTTTTAGTTGATTCTCTCGATGTCGATGAGCGATCTAGATATGAACGTGAAGAACATGCTAATCTTATCTTAGTCAATACACCTATATTAAATGAACATATAAAGGAGAATGAATCCATATATTATACTGCTCCAATAGGTATTATAATTATCGCAAACAAACTTGTTACAATTAGTGGAAGAGAAAATCCAATAATTGAAAAATTTTTAGCAAATACTGTTAAAAACTTTAATCCAAATGATAACAAGCTATTTGTACTTCAAATATTTGATCAAAATGTACATCGATTTTTAGATTGTTTGAAAAAACTGAATTTAAAAAGAAATCTTTTTGAATCAGAATTGTATAATTCTAGTAGAAATAAAGAACTAAAACAGTTATTAAGAATTGAGAAAAGCTTGGTCTATTTTATGAATTCTCTTAGTGCTAATGAGTTGTTAAAGATGAAGATGAAAAGAACAGATCTACTTAAGATTAGAGATTTAGAATATCATGCTGATCTTTTTGAAGATGTTATAATTGATAATGGTCAAGCCTTGGAGATGTCAAATGTTCATACCAATATATTAAGTGGTACAATGGAAGCATATGCATCTATTGTTTCTAATAATATGAACGCATTTATCAATAGACTCACTTTAATAACGATTGTTTTGATGGTTCCAACTTTGGTATATAGCTTTTTTGGGATGAATGTACCAATGCCTGGTGAGCATAATCCTTATGCATATATTTATATCATGTTAGGTTCTATTGCAATGGTGGTTTTATTACTATTTTTCGTTCGAAAAAGTGGCTCTTTTAAATAATTTATTTCTTTAAATTATTTATATTTCATAACATTATTATCTATTGTTCTAGACTTAAAAAATAGACAAAAATTTGGGAAGGCGTACCTTCATAATTAATTGTTTAAAACAGCCTAATTTTTACATTTGTTTTTCACATTATTTATTTTTACCATGTATATCTTGCACATACAGAACAATAAAGGAGAACACATTACAAAAGTTACTAACATGTCTTCATATTAGATAAATTTATATTGTGTTGGTTTATAGTGCCTTGTATTACTTACTAACAACGTGTTGATAACTTTCGTAAAAAAGATTACCAAAAGCAATAAAAAAATGCCTTACTTTG
Organism: Saprospiraceae bacterium; assembly: GCA_036479655.1. GTDB lineage: Bacteria > Bacteroidota > Bacteroidia > Chitinophagales > Saprospiraceae > CAJXUU01. Next base: position 11,323 of record JAZGFO010000180.1, on the reverse strand, counting down.
TATTCCAATCTGTAATTAATTTAGGATTGATAGTATTGAAATGAAATTCATTGAAATATCCCATTATTTTAAGATTTATTAACTTTAATAAGTATATTTTAATTCCCAAATAAATATATCAAGTTATAAATAGATTTTTTTTACCAAAACAAGGTGTAAAAACCAAACAAGAACATTTTTGACCCATGAGTAAAAAAGCAGAACCACTATTAGACGACAACCCTGGACGGTTTGTATTATTTCCAATAGAACATGATGATATTTGGCAGTTTTATAAAAAAACTGAAGCAAGTTTTTGGACAGCCGAAGAAATTGATCTACATGACGATATTAATGATTGGGAAAACAAATTGAATGATGACGAACGTCATTTTATAAAACATATTTTAGCATTTTTTGCAGCAAGTGATGGAATTGTAAATGAAAACTTAGCAGAAAACATGATCAATCAAGTGCAATATACTGAAGCTAAATTTTTCTATGGTTTTCAGATAATGATGGAAAATATTCACTCAGAAACTTACTCTCTCTTAATAGATAGCTATATAAAAGATAATAAAGAAAAAGATTATTTATTTAATGCGATTGAAACTTTGGAATGTGTTGAGAAAAAAGCAAAATGGGCACTCAGATGGATAGATGAAGGTGATTTTGTTGAAAATCTAATTGCATTTGCTGCTATTGAAGGTATATTCTTTTCTGGATCATTTTGTTCAATCTTTTGGTTAAAGAAAAGAGGACTTATGCCAGGACTTACTTTTTCAAATGAATTGATTTCAAGAGATGAAGGAATGCACTGTGATTTTGCAGTATTATTATACAACAATCATATTAAAAATAAGCTTCCAAAAGAAACAGTTCAAAAAATTATTGCGGATGCCGTAGAAATTGAAAAAGAATTTGTTTCTGATGCAATTCCAGTTAAGTTGATTGGAATGAATACTGAATTAATGTGTCAATATGTAGAATTTGTAGCAGATAGATTATTATTGACACTTGGAAACGAAAAAATATACAATGTCGAAAATCCATTCCCATGGATGGATATGATATCATTACAAGGTAAAACCAACTTCTTTGAAAAAAGAGTTGGAGATTACCAAAAAGCTGGAGTAACTGCCGATAGAGAAAAACAGGTTTTTTCTCTAGATGAAGATTTTTAATTAAGCTTTATCTAAAAAGAATGCAATCGATGTAAAATGATTGTGTTTCTTTTTCCTTAATTACATATTTATATTTGTAATATGTAAGTTGCATTAAACTAACGATTTATATAAAATATAAGAAACTACATTAACTCATTACTAAAATCAAAACAATATGCAAGTAATAAAACGATCAGGAACAAGAGAAGCAGTAAGCTTTGACAAAATAACCGCTAGAATAAAAAAACTATGTTATGGCCTGAATCCTGATTATATCGAGCCAATAGATATTGCAAAGAGAGTAATTCTTGGATTATTTGACGGAGTCACAACGACTCAGTTGGACAACTTAGCTGCAGAAACAGCTGCAACTATGACAACAAGGCACCCTGATTATGCTATGTTGGCTGCAAGAATAGCAATTTCGAATCTACATAAAAATACCAATAAAAGTTTTTCTTCTACAATGGAAGGTCTGTATAACTATATAGATCCTAAAACAGGTGATAAAGCAGGTTTAATAAGTCAAGAAACACTTGATATTATTAAAAAGCACGCATCAAAATTAGATTCTGCAATAATATATGATCGTGATTATAGTTTTGATTTTTTCGGATTTAAAACGTTGGAAAAATCTTACTTGCTAAGAATGAATGGTAAAGTTGTAGAACGACCACAGCATCTCTTGATGAGAGCAGCAGTTGGTATTCATGGAGAAGATATTGAAGATGCTATAGAAACGTATAATTTGATGTCTGAAAAATGGTTTATTCATGCTACTCCAACTTTATTTAATGCAGGTACGCCAAAACCACAATTGTCATCATGTTTTCTCTTAGATATGGTTGATGATAGTATTTCAGGTATTTTTGAAACTCTAACAAGATGTTCTAAAATTTCTCAAAGTGCAGGTGGCATTGGATTGTCTATTCATAATATTAGAGCCAAAGGAAGTTATATTAAAGGTACAGGAGGTACTTCTAATGGTATCGTTCCTATGCTTAGAGTATTCAATGATACTGCTAGATATGTTGATCAAGGAGGAGGAAAAAGAAAAGGGGCATTTGCGATATATCTCGAGCCTTGGCATGCAGATATATTTGATTTCTTAGATTTGAAAAAGAATCACGGTAAAGAAGAAATGAGAGCTAGAGACTTATTTTACGCTATGTGGATTTCGGATTTATTTATGGAAAGAGTTAAAGCAAATGGACAGTGGTCGTTATTTTGTCCAAATGAATGTCCAGGATTACATGATGTTTATGGAGGAGAGTTTGAAGCTCTATACCACAAATATGAATCTGAAGGTAAGGCCAGAAAATCAATTAAAGCACAAGATCTATGGTTTGCAATATTAGAATCTCAAATAGAGACTGGTACACCATATATATTGTACAAAGATGCTGCAAATAAAAAATCAAACCAAAAAAACCTTGGAACAATTAAATCAAGTAACTTATGTACTGAAATAATGGAGTACACCTCTGCTGATGAAGTAGCTGTATGTAACTTGGCATCATTATCACTACCTAAGTATGTTAATTCTGATACAAAAGAATTTGACTTTGAAGCTTTACATAGGGTGACAAGAGTAATAACTCGTAATCTTAATAAGATAATTGATATTAATTATTATCCTATAAAAGAAGCTGAAAATTCAAATTTTCGTCATAGACCAATTGGTATTGGAGTTCAAGGATTGGCGGATGCTTATATGATGATGAGATTTGCATTTGATGGGGAAGAGGCAAAACAATTAAACAAAGATATATTTGAAACTATCTATCATGCAGCGGTTTTAGAATCTCATGAAATAGCTGTTAAAGAAGGACCATATAGTACTTTTGAAGGTTCTCCAGCAAGTGAAGGTATATTGCAGTTCGATATGTGGAATGTAGAACCAAGTAATAGATATGATTGGGCAGACCTCAAAAAGAAAATAATAGATAAAGGGATGAGAAATAGTCTATTATTGGCACCAATGCCTACTGCAAGCACTTCTCAAATATTAGGTAATAATGAATGTTTTGAACCATATACATCTAATATTTATACGCGAAGAACATTATCAGGTGAGTATATCATCATGAATAAACACCTACTCAAAGATTTAATCGGATTAGGACTTTGGGACGATAATCTAAAGCAAAAGTTAATGGCAGACAATGGCTCAGTACAAAACATTGATGAAATTCCTGATGATTTAAAAAACATGTACAAAACTGTATATGAAATAAGTCAAAAGGTAATTATAGATCAAGCAGCTGATAGGGGAGCATATGTATGTCAAAGTCAGAGCCTTAACCTTTTTGTTGAGAACCCAACTTTTAGTAAGTTATCATCAATGCACTTTTATGGATGGCAGAAGGGATTAAAGACTGGTATGTATTACCTTAGAAGCAAAGCTGCTGTTGATCCTATCAAATTTACATTGGATACTAAACACCAAAGAGTACAAGCTACCACTGAAGAGTCTGAAGGGGAAGTATGTACAATGGATGAAGGATGTATAATGTGTAGTGGATAGAATAATAATAATAATATTAAAAAGAAGCGAATTCAAAATATTGAATTCGCTTTTTTTATGCTAAATTGTTATCTTTTACTTCAAATTTAAATATGATTAATATAGAAACAACAACATTGGCTGCTGGATGCTTTTGGTGTGTAGAAGCTGTGTTTCAAAGAGTGAAAGGTGTAGTGTCTATAAAAAGTGGCTACTTAGGAGGGCTAACGAAAAATCCTACTTATGAAGATATTTGTACAGGCAAAACTGGTCATGCTGAAGCAATACAAATTAGATATGATGCAAATATTATAACTTTTGAAGAATTGATAGAAATATTTTGGACTACACACGATCCTACCACATTGAATCGTCAAGGAGCAGATAAAGGCACTCAATATAGGTCTGCTATTTTTTATCACAATGAACAGCAAAAACTCCAAGCAGAAAAATCAATGTTAGAGATTGCGACACCACTTTATAATGATCCCATTGTAACAGAGATAACAGAAATATCTACTTTTTTTGGGGCTGATGAATACCATGACAATTATTATAACCAAAACAAAGAAAGAGGTTATTGCACCATTGTTATAAATCCAAAAATAAATAAATTAAAACAAAAATTTAAAAATAAAATCAAAGAAGAATATATGGATCATCATAAATACAATAAATTATCTCAAGAAGAACAGCGTGTAATAGAGCATAAAGGTACGGAAGCACCGTTTTCGGGTAAGTACGATGATTTTTATAAAGGAGGAATATATATTTGCCGAAGATGTAATACGCCACTATATAAATCAACTGACAAATTTGATTCAGGATGTGGTTGGCCTTCATTTGATGACGAAATAAAAGGTGCTGTAAAAAGATTAGCTGATGCTGACGGAAGACGAATAGAAATATTATGTGCTACTTGTGATGGTCATTTAGGACATGTATTTCATGGAGAGCAAAAAACAATTAAAGACACAAGACATTGTGTAAACAGTATTTCTATAGTATTTGTACCAGAAAATAAAATGTAATATTCCAATTTTGTTACTTCTAACTTAAATATTCGTTAATATTAAGGATGTCAGATAATTTTGGAAACTTTTTTTAATAAAATGACATTTAGTATTGTAGTTAATTATATAAAAAACATAAATAAAAAGATGAAAAAACAACTCATTAATTTTTTACTATTGGTTCTTCCATTTGCCACTATTACTGCACAGAAAGTAATAGAAAAAGGATATGTAAAAATGGAAATTACTGATGCTTCAAGCGAAGATCCTAATATGGCTATGGGCTTAGAAATGATGAAAGGTTCAACAACAGAAATTTATTTTTCAAAAGATAAATATGTGACAGTCATGGATATGATGGGCGGTATGGTAAGTATAAAAAACTACGTAGATACTAAGTCTGAGAAAATGGATATGTTATTTGACGCTATGGGAAATAAAATGTGGATTGATTCTAATTTGAAAGATATGAAAAAGAACAAACCTGTGAAGCAAGATATGTCAAAGATGGATGTTAAATATGATAAATCAGAGACAAAAGATATTTTGGGATACAAGGCTTATAAAACCACTATTACAATACCAGATACGGATGGAATGAAAGTAATTGGTTGGATAACTGAAGATATAAAAACGGAAGCAATGATAATTCAAGGAATGGAAGATTTAAAATTAAATGGTTTTCCATTAGAATTTTCTATTGTAAGCCCACAAATGAAAATAACTTTTGCTGCTAAAGAAATTAAAGATACTGTAGATGAGGGCATATTTGCGCTTAAAACAGAAGGCTATAAAAAGATGACTATGGAAGAATTTTCTAAGCAAATGGGAGGAATGGGAGGAATGGGATTTTAAGACCTATTTGTCTTAAATAAACGAAGTGCTCAGGAGGAATCTGCTGAGCACTTTTTTATTTGATTATTTGTATTTCTTAGTAATATTTTAGCATCTTTGCACAACATTTTGAGTAAATATTTGTAATAATATTGAAAGAAAAAGAGAGACTTATTTTTTTAACGGAATTATTGTAATAATGGGTGATTCGATGAAAGTTTTGGAAGAACATAACCAAAGCGAATATAAATACGGATTTACAAGTGATCTTGATACGGAAATAATACCAAAAGGACTTAATGAAGATGTTGTTCGTCTAATTTCGTCTAAAAAGAATGAGCCTCCATTTTTACTTGAATATAGACTAAAAGCTTTTGCACATTGGAAAACATTAACTGAGCCTCATTGGCCTAAAGTTGATTATCCACCTATTGATTATCAAGATATAATCTATTATGCAGCCCCCAAGAAAAAACCTCTATTAGATAGTTTGGATCAAGTAGATCCAGAATTGTTAGCGACATTTGAAAAGTTAGGAATTCCTATTGAAGAACAAAAATTTCTTTCTGGTGTAGCAGTTGATGTTGTAATTGACAGTGTATCGGTAAAAACAACCTACAAAGAAAAACTGGGTGAATTAGGAATTATCTTTTGCTCGTTTAATGAGGCAGTACAGGAACATCCAGAGCTGATAAAAAAATATTTGGGCTCTGTCGTACCTTATACAGACAATTTTTTTGCAGCATTAAATGCAGCTGTATTCAGTGATGGTTCCTTTGTATATATTCCCAACGGAGTTAGAAGCCCAATGGAACTATCTACTTATTTTAGAATTAACGCTGCAAATACTGGACAATTTGAACGAACATTGATTATTGCAGAGGACAATAGTTATGTAAGTTATTTAGAAGGATGTACGGCACCTATGAGAGACGAAAACCAATTACATGCAGCCGTTGTTGAGTTGATAGTAATGGATAATGCTGAAATTAAATACTCTACTGTACAAAATTGGTATCCTGGAGATAAAAATGGTGTAGGTGGTATTTATAATTTTGTAACAAAAAGAGGTATTTGTAAAGGTTATAAGTCAAAAATTTGTTGGACTCAAGTTGAGACAGGATCTGCAATTACTTGGAAATATCCTAGTTGTATTTTAAAAGGAGACAACTCGATAGGAGAGTTTTATTCTGTAGCTGTGACTAATAACATGCAAGAAGCTGATACAGGAACAAAAATGGTGCATATTGGTAAGAATACAAAGAGTACAATTATCTCCAAGGGTATAAGTGCGGGACGAAGTAATAATTCGTATAGAGGATTAGTGAAAGTTGGAAAGAATGCAACGAATGCTCATAATTTTTCTCAATGTGACAGTTTGTTAATGGGAGATAGATGTGGAGCTCATACATTTCCATATTTAGAAATTGATAATAGTACTGCTCGTGTAGAACATGAAGCAACAACATCAAAAATAGGGGAAGATCAATTGTTTTATCTTCAACAAAGAGGATTAAGTGAAGAAGATGCAATAAATATGATAGTGAATGGATATTGTAAGGATGTATTCAATGAATTGCCAATGGAATTTGCAGCAGAGGCACAAAAATTATTAGCGATTTCGTTAGAAGGAAGTGTAGGTTAATAAAATAGAATTGTTTTTTATTATAATTAAAATGATAATGTTAAAAATAAAGGATTTAAAAGTAGGGATTGAGGATAAAGATATTTTGAAAGGAATTAATTTAGAAATTAAGCCTGGTGAAATACACGCAATAATGGGACCTAATGGCTCAGGTAAGAGTACATTGTCTAATGTATTGGTTGGAAGAGAAGAATATGAAGTAAAAAGCGGAAACATTACTTTCGAAGGAAAAGATTTGTTAGATATGGATGTTGCTGAAAGAGCACATGCTGGATTATTTTTAGCATTTCAATATCCAGTAGAAATACCAGGAGTTACAAATGCGACATTTTTGAAAAGTGCAGTTAATGCTATAAAGACAGCTAGAGGAGAAGAAGAAATGGCTCCAGTTGATATGTTGAAGTTTATAAGATCAAAGGCTGATATGTTAGGTATCAAGCGTGATTTTTTAAAACGATCTCTTAATGCTGGATTTTCTGGTGGAGAAAAGAAAAAGAACGAAATGCTACAAATGGCATTATTAGAGCCAAAATTAGCTATACTTGATGAGACCGATAGTGGATTAGATATTGATGCATTAAAGATAGTAGCAGATGCAGTCAATGGATTGAGAACAGCAGAACGAGCATTTATAATTGTTACACATTATCAAAGATTGCTGGATTATATAGTTCCTGACTTTGTACATGTCCTCTATAATGGACGTATTGTAAAATCAGGAGACAAAATGCTCGCTCATAAACTTGAAGAAAAAGGATATGATTGGATCAAAGAAGAAATAGAAGGAGCAACAGTTTAAAAAGAAACTAATTATTTGGATATATTTATAGATAATTACATAAAACATCAAAATAGATGTCAAAAATAATGCAAAACAAAGGTGCAATTTCTAAAGATTGGATAAGTACAGCATACAAATCATTTACTGATAATCAGGATAATAATAAAAAAGAACTAAACGAGTTTAGATCGACCAATTATAATTTATTAACTGGATTGAAATTTCCGACAAGAAGAGATGAAGACTGGAAGTACACAAATTTTAATAAAGCATTTAACAAATCATATGTAATAGGAGAAAAAACAGATGCGTGTACTAATTGGAAAGAATATAGCTTTGAAGATTTGGAAGCTTATCGAATGGTTTTTATTAATGGGCATTATAGTGCAGATCATTCAACAATTGATAGTCTCGAAAACGGAATATCAATAGAACCGCTACACGAAGCGTTAAAAAATAATGAAACCTCACAATGGGTCAATAGTATAATATCAGAACAAGGTGGTGCTGAGACTAATGCATTTGCTCCATTTAATAGTGCATTTGCAGATAATGGTTATTTTGTGTCTGTGAATAATAATATAATTGTAAGCAAGCCTATTTGTATAATATTCCTTACTGATGTACAAGGTCAAGAACACATATCGCACCCGCAGTTATTTGTAAAAACGGGAAAAGGCAGCGAAGTGACAATTATCGAATCTTATCATGCTATCGATAATTCTATGGTGTATTTTACTAATACATGCAATTGGGTTGACGTAGGAGATAATGCAAAAGTTGATCATTATAGACTACAATTTGAAAGTAGAGCTGCATATCAAGTTAATAATACATTAGCTACTCAAGGAAGCAATAGCGTTTATAGTAATTATGCTGTTGATTTTGGTGGCTTGATGATTAGAAATAATCTAAGCGCTATCTTAAAAGGTAGTGGAACAATGACTAATTATTATGGTGCATATTTGGGAAGTGAGTCGCAACATATAGACAATCAGACATTTATAGACCATGCAATGCCACATTGTGAAAGTAACGAACTATACAAAGGGGTATTGAAAGATCATGCAAAGGGTATCTTTAATGGTAAAGTTTTAGTGAGACAAGACGCTCAAAAAACTAATGCCTTCCAGCAAAATAGCAGTTTGGTATTATCTGATACTGCAACGATGAATGCAAAACCACAATTAGAAATCTATGCTGATGATGTTAAATGTAGTCATGGAGCTACTATTGGGCAATTAGACGAAGAATCAGTTTTCTATCTCGAAAGTCGTGGAATCCCTCGTGAACAAGCTAAAAACCTACTACAAAAAGCTTTTGTCGGTGAGGTGATAAATCATTTTCCTTTATCAGAAATAAAAGACAAAATTCTTGAAAGAGTAGATTTAAAACTATTCGGATAGGCAGATTTTAGAAAATCGAAAATTAAACATCCGAATGATTTGACGACTTAAATGATTCACAATTATTGAATGACCATTGTCATAGTGTAACTCTAGTTACGTTGTGTTTTTTATTTATTCTCATCTTTACATTCATTTTCAATATAAATCAGAATGAATGAGTAAAATTTTATTAATAATCTTAATTGGGTTTTTTAGTTTTAATACTAATGCACAAGAAGAATCAAAATCAGGACAAAAAGTCAAACCTACAGTAATACCTCATGGGAGGATTGTTTATGATTTTGAATTTCATAAGATAGAAAATGGAATTTCTCCAGGTATGGATTATACTTTTAATGGACAGCAATTTAGGACTGTACGGATGGGACTAAAGGGAAATATATCTCAAAATATAAAATATAAAATAGAACTGGATTTTAAAGGTGGAGAATTAATATATAGAGATATGTATGTCAAATTTACAAATGTACCTTATCTCGGTGGTGATATTTTTGTAGGTAGCTATGTCGAGGCTACAGGATTAAGCATGAAAACAAGTGGAAAGTTTACTACATTTTTTGAAAGATCTATGTTAACAAATACGCAGAACAATCGATGGAATACTGGAATACATTATAGCAATTTTGGTCTACTAAATGGAATAGTTGGATTGCAATTGTCTTATGCATTTAACGGAAGACATACTTCAGGATTTACTGATACTAATCTGAGTAATGGAAGACATATTGTTGCTAGATTGACGAGTCCATTATTCCAAAACAAAGATAAAAAACAATTGTTTCACATTGGTGTTAATTATGAAAACAGGCGAAGAACTGAAAATCCATCCAATTATAAATTGAAATTTAGACCTGAAAATAATATGGGATTAAAAATTACTATTCCATTTGAAAATTTAAAAACACAAAACGATATTGGATTTGAGTTGGCAGGTAGATTTGGGCCATTGTCATTACAAGCAGAGTACGAAATTTCGGAATATACAACTATAGAAAAGAACATTAATGTAGTAGGTTATTATGCTGCCGTTACTTATTTTATCACAGGTGAGCATAGAGGATACATTAATGGTGCTTTTTTAAGAATAAAACCATATAATAATGTAAACCTAAAAGAGGGTAATTTTGGTGCTTTAGAATTAGTAGCCCGATATTCTGTGATAGATTATTCTGATGTTATATTGACAGGTGATTCCGATCGTGTTGATAATGTTACTATTGGATTTAATTGGTATTTAAATTCTCATGCCCGATTAATGTATAATTATGTGATTGCAGATTTTAATAAAAAAGAAGAAAATGATAAATTGCAATCTAATTTAGTACGGATGCAAGTTGATTTTTAGTCCAATTATAACTTCAATATTTGGGTGAAACCATTAAAATAAAACAAAAAAGCAAAATATGTATTATATAATTCCATTAATAGTAGGATTTGGGGCAGCATTTGTAGGCTTATTAGCACCATCAATGTTAAACATGACTGCTGCAAGAACAAGTATTGAAAAAGGGAAATCTGCAGGGATACAATTTGCAGCAGGTGCAGCATCTGTAGTGTTTATTCAAGGGTTTTTAGCTGTGACATTTGCCAAATATTTGGTCGCACACCCAGAGATCATCATGCAATTAAAAAAAGCGGCAATATTTGTACTTTTGGGATTAGCAGTTTTCTTTTTTATCCAGGCGAGAAAACAATTTAATGCCGAAGGGAAAAAGAAAAAGGGTAGTAGTTTTTTGTCGGGAATAGCAATGTCATCGCTTAATATGTTAGCTATTCCTTTTTATCTTACAATGGCTACACTTGCTGAGACAAAAGGCTGGATGGAAATTAAAATGCCATATTCATTAATTTATGTTATTGGGGCAGTATTGGGTGCGTTTTCTCTCTTTGCAACATATGCTTCATTCGCCAACATTATTGCAAATAAAGCTCAATTTATTGCAAAAAATATCAATTATATACTTAGTGGGTTATTTATATTTTTAGCCTT
>JAZGFO010000179.1:0-42661 GCA_036479655.1 Saprospiraceae bacterium | reverse complement strand
TAGCGCCCGAAGTAGTAACATCCATTGAAATGAGAGGCACCTTATATTCCACAATTTCCACAATTTCGTCTAAGATGGCAACTTCGCTCATTTGTATTTCTAATGTTATAATATCATCCTTATCTGTTGTCGTTATTTTTTTCTGAGCAGTAATGTATCCTACATAATTTACAATTACGATATATTCTCCTGCTGTTACATTTTCAAATCTAAATGACCCATCAAGACCTGTTGTCATTGATTCAATTAATAAATCGTTTTGACTAAGAGAGACTGTTGCTCCAATAAGGACTTCGCCATCCGATACTGTACCCAGAATAGTTGTCTGAGCTATTGAAAAAGTAGTAAATAATATTGCGAATAAAAAGGTAAATAATGATTTCATAATATGCTAAATTTATAGTTATCTATGTGCTTGTACAATAGTAAGACGCAATAATTACTAAAAGTACATAAAAGTTATGTTAATATTTTTATTCTTCTCTTCCGATATTAAAAATAACATTATAAATATTTCCATCTATTCGTTTGATATTCAATGGTATTTAGCTACATTTGTATATACTTACGAAAGTGGTAATTCTCAGATTTTTCAGATTATTTTTTTAAATTATATGTATTGTTTTGATATGTACGGTTTTCTGACCAAATCATCTTAATTCTGATTTAAAATTCATGAATTAGGAGAGATTTTCAATTGGAGGTTTAAGTTGAAAATAAAAATAAAAAAAAGTAATTACACAAATAATACAATTTCAAGCTGTTGTGAATTTGTAAATTAGTATTTATCAAAATTGGTGTTAAAATAAAATTTTTGGAATAATATTTTCTCTATTATGATTATGGATCAAGAAATTAAAAAGATATACTTTAAGACAATTATTCAAGGTCGATTAGAATTTGGTACAGCAAAAAGCTATGGTACCGTTCTAAAAATGTACAACATACGTGCAGAGAATTATTATAAAAATGATATACTATTTACAGCGGAAGAAATATTTGATGAAGACAAATTGACAATGGAAATTCCAAGATTTGTTAAAGATATTTCTGAAAAAATATATAAAAATACAATGAGCCTTCTTGATTATTGTTCTCAATTTGCAGTTACAGGTTCGATAAGGGCTTGGATGTCAGATTCGGGGAGGATAATGCATTATAACTTGATGGAGCCGACCAGTGATAAGATTGTAGTACAGTCATTCCTTAAAGGAAGAAAATTGGTCAAAGTCATAGGAAAAGAAGATGAAGCAATCCAAGCACTTACCAAAGCAATTGAAAAATATGATCGTCATGCACAAGCATACGAACGAAGAGCTAAGGTTTGCTTTTTTATGAAAAACTATCATGATGCTATAAGAGATTACACCAAATGTATAGGGATAGATCCTACTATTCCTACTTCTTATTATGGAAGAGCTAAAGTACATATGATCAATAAAGATTGGCAATTGGCAATTGATGATTTTGATTTGGCATTAAAAAAATCAGTTGCGCTGCAGCCAATCTATTGGAAATCAAGAAGATTGAAATCACAATGCCATATCAAGCTAAAACAATATGAACTTGCTGCATTTGATCTTAAATTATTCTCTTTGCGAAAGTATGGTGAAAATGATCCAAATACAAAATATGTAAGATGGGCACTTTTCAATTATGCAATCATTTTGGAAGTTCAGGGCAAGCCACTTGATGCATTGGCTCAATTAGAAAAAGCAATTGTAATACCTCCATACAGTGCTAAAGATGTACAAGATCGAGAAATTATACGAGTAAGAGGAATAGCAAAAAAAGCTGGTAGAAAGAATGGATTTTTGAAAGACTTAAAAGAAGCTTCTAGTTTAGGAGATAAAAAAGCAATAACTATTTTGAAGAATTTATAATGTTATATACCAATGCATGATATAGAACCTTATCACAAATGGCGAGAATACTACATTGCAGCCAATGATGATAAGTCTCCGTTTTACAGTATTGTGTATGATGAATTTAGCTTTTCTAATAAAATCTATAATTATTTCATTCACCCACAATGGGACTCAATAGGGTCTCCTTCATTGTATGTCAAAGTCCTCTATGTAGATTATGGCATTAAAACAGCAATGATAGAATTACTGGGAGAATGGAACGATGCGATCAATAATGACATTATGATTCTGAAACGTAATGTGATTGACAAATTACTTTCTAATGATATTTCCAAGTTTATTCTATTTGGAGACAATGTATTGAACTATCATGGTGATGAAGATAGTTATTATGAAGAATGGTACGAAGATGTCTCTGATGCAGGAGGATGGATATGTTTTGTGAATTTTAGACATCATGTTATTTCTGAAATGGAAACAATTAATTTACAATACTACCTTTTAATGGGAAATCAATTCAATGATATATTATGGAGGCATAAGACACCAAACTATACAATAGAATACATCAATCAATTAATAAATCAAAGTACAAAACAACTAAGATACTAATATGCATAAATCAGGATTTGTAAATATAATAGGGATGCCTAATGTAGGTAAGTCAACACTTATGAATGCACTCTTAGGAGAAAAAATGAGCATCATTACAAGCAAACCCCAAACAACTCGACATAGAATATTAGGAATATATAATGATGACGATTATCAAATTGTTTTTTCTGACAGTCCAGGTATAATCGATGATCCAGCATATGGCATGCAACAATCAATGAACAAATTTGCATATTCTGGTTTTGAAGATGCTGATATTATACTTTTTGAATTGGATCTTTTTGAAGATTATGAAGGGGACGAAAAAGTAATTAAGCTCCTCAAAGAAACAACAATTCCTAAGTATTTGGTTATCAATAAAATTGATCTTGATAAAGATGGTCGCCTGGATGCATTAAAAGTTAAATGGAAAGAATTAATAGATTTTGATAAGACATTTGAAATATCAGCTCTCAATGGCACCAATGTAGAATCATTATTGAGTACAATAAAAGAAAACCTAAATGAAGGTCCTGCATATTATGACAAAGATCAGATGAGTGACAAGAATGTGCGGTTTTTTGTAAGTGAAATAATAAGAGAGTCTATCCTTCAACAATACAAACAAGAAATACCATATTCATGTGAAGTAGTAGTAGATGAATATAAAGACTCCTTAAAACAAGATCAGCCATTTGCACATATCTATGCATCTATCTATGTTTCTCGAAAAACTCAAAAATCGATTCTAATTGGGAAAGGAGGTGTAGCTATAAAACGACTAGGTATAGAATCTCGGAAAAAGATTGAAGATTTTATAGATCACCCTATCTACCTAGAACTAAAAGTTAAAGTTCGTGAAAATTGGAGAGATGATGATCGTCAATTGAAATATTTTGGTTATAATTAATTTAATAATAAAAAAACATATGAGCTATTTAAAAACATTGATATTTTGCCTATTAACTACAGGAGTAATGGGGCAATCATCTGTTACACAAAACTTTATTAAAATTGTCGGTCAATCAAGTAGTACAGTTGACTATAATGGTATAACGGTGGAATTTACAATTTCTGAAATTGCTCCCAATGAGTATAAAAAAGTGCGTTACAAATCAATAGATTCTGTAATCGAAGAAGTATTTAGTGAAATGACAAGGTTAAATATTGATAAAAAGGAGGTAAAACAAGATTTTCTAAAAGGTGTAAAACAAAACAATTATAATAAATCATTGACCAATCATTACACTATTGAATTAAAAGACGAAAAGGAGCTTATAGCTTTTTCTCAAATACTAGTTGAAGGTTACAAATTGACAAAATTTGATTACCTATACCCTTCTAAAAATGAGGACTTGTCTACAAAATTAGCTCTAGAATCGATTGATGATGCAAAAATTAAAGCTACTGTTCTTGCCAATCATGCTGGTAAAAAAGTAGGTAACATTATCAATATCGAAGACGCTAACAAAAATGTAAAAAATAGAAATAGCTCTAATAAAAAGGAAAAAACATATTCTTATAGTATAATCGTAACCTATGAATTATTATAAAATGATTAGACTGATTAATATTTTTATTTTCTTACTATTTTCAATTTGCACTTTTGCTCAAAAAGATACATTGTACCTTAAAATAAAGTCCAATCACTTTATGGGAAATGAGACTTCTGGATATATTATTCAAGTATATTTTGAAGAAAATAGTGATAAGTGTGATCCCAATACTGGGTTTGTATCATTAGAACAACAAAAAATACACTTTGAGGAAGCATTAAAAATAAAAAATATTGATTTTAAAGATTTTAAAAGAAATTTCCCAATAAATATAGAGACACCTCAAAGAGAGTATTATACATACATTGCTAATACAGAAAAACAAGTAGATCAAATTAAAAATATCTGTATCAACCAATTTTTAAATTTAAACAAATTTCGAGAAGATTTCAGTAATTATACTTTAAGAGATCAGGACATTGCTGCTTTAGAAGCATTAAAAAAAACAGAACAAAGAGCACATAATATTGCGGCACATTTAGGATATTCAGAAGTAGAGCTTATGTCTATTGATGATGTTACATCTCGACCATATTTAGGTTTTAGAGAAGCTGGTATACTTATGTCTCAATCTATGATAAGCTATGACATTTTAGCCAATTATAGATTAATTAAATAAAATTTATATTTCTATCATAAACAATAACAAATGAAAAATTTAACAATCGCATTTTTAACTTTCACCATTATAATGACATCTTGTAAGACGTTAGGTGAATTGGGATTAAAACCATCTCACTTAGAAAATGTAATGGCATTAAAGAAGATACTTGACAGCAGTACTTTTAAAGCATTAAAAACATTACGAAACGTCAATAAAGATGGTATTGAGGGTGCATTGCCCAAAGAGATACAACCTGTCCTCAAAACGCTAAAAGCCTTGGGATATGGTGATCAAGTAGAAACATTAACTAAGTCTATCGGTAATGCTTCTGGCGTAATGCTTCAAGAAAGTGAAGGAATTGTAAAAGATGCTATTAGTGAATTAAAATTTACAGATGCTGTGGCTGTTATACTAGGTGGCGAAAATGCAGCAACTGGTGTATTAAAAAATGCTATGTATAGAACTGTAAAAAAGAGATACAGTAATATGCTCGAAAACGAATTGGGAAAAACAGAAGCGCTTAAGTACTGGCCTATGGCCGCTGGAGCTTACAATATGTTTAGTAAAAACAAAGTTGATAGTTCGTTGTCAGATTTTTTAGCAGAAAGATCAGTTGATGCTTTGTTTTTAGCAATTGGAAAACAGGAAAGTGCAGCAAGATCTGATTACAAAAGTATCGGAAATGCTGTTGTTACCAAGGTGTTTGATTATTATTCAAAAAACAAGAAAAGGTCTTAAAATTTATCCTTATAGTAAACAAAACCCCATTATAGTTTCACTACTTAATGGGGTTTTGTTTTTTTAGTTTAATGTCTGATTAAATCATTATCCAATCTTCTTGTCAACTATAGCCATTATTTTTTCGCAAGTTAACTCAGAATCTTTGAGCATTTTATTCGCTTTGTCCATAGCTTTTTTTACAAATTTTTTGTCCTCAAAATCTGTACAATTAATTTTCACATTGAGATAAGCTCCATGTACTGCCGCCCTGCAAGCCAATGCACCTACACCTGCATCTGATACAGAATTGGGATTACCTTTTTGTGCCATATCTTTTAATAAATTGTATGCATCAGAAGATACCTTCATTACATCAAGTGGCATATTGATTGCCACTTTGGTAGCATTATTCATAGCTTGATTTCTTTTTTCTTTTTCTTCAGTAGAACCTTTAGGCATTCTTACAGCATCAATAATTAGATTAAATGCAGCTGTATCATCATCTACAAGTTTTAGCAATTTGTCTTTTATTACTTGTCCATCTTCCGCTATTTGACTGTAGTAAGATATTTTGTCTTCCCATCCTCTTTTATTTGCAGACAGATTGGCAACCATTGTACCGAGAGACACACCTAATGCACCAAGGTAAGCAGAAATACTACCGCCTCCTGGAGCAGGGCTTTCTGAGGCTGTTTCATTTGCAAATGCCCTTAAAGTCATATCAACTAGTTGTTTTTTATTATCTTCTAATTGATATTCGATAATTTTTTTTCTAGGATCAAAATCTGTCAACTCTGTTAGACCCAAAGAACGTACTGCTGTATCGATTATCTCTGCTTCCGATATTCCAGTAGATCGATTTTGTAGCTTCAAGTAATACTTTCCAGCTTCTATCATTACTTTTTTAGGTACTAATCCTATTAATTCGGAACCAGTAGCCCTCATGCCTCTTTTAGTAGCGCTTTTTCTGCACTCTTCAAATGCAATATGTAGCGGAGTATCCGTAATATTAGTTATATTCATGGATATCTGTGCCATTCCATACTCTTCGATATACCAGCCAATAGCTTTTACTGATTTACATTTACCTTTCGTCCTTAATGGATTACCATTTTTGTCATTTACAATCTTTCCAGTAATTGGATTTCCTGCTCTTTTTATTCTCCCTTTTTCTCTAATATCAAACGCTACAGAATTTGCTCTTTTTACAGAAGAAGTATTAAGATTGACGTTATATGCAATCAAAAAATCTCTAGCTCCGATGGCAGTAGCTCCTGCTCTAGGATTAAATTGGGTCGGACCATAATCAGGTTTCCATTTTGGCATTTTCAGTTTGTCAGGTAATCCCTCATATTCTCCTGCTCTTACGGTCGCTAAGTTTTTTCTTTCTTTTTTACTTGCAGCGGCTTCATAAAGATAAAATGGAATATCCAATGCTGACCCCGCCTTTTCTCCAAGCTTCCTTGCATAGTCTGCTACTTCTTCTAGTGTAATGTTGGCTATTGGTATCAGTGGACATACATCGGTAGCACCCATACGAGGATGTTCTCCTTTGTGCTTACTCATATCTATTATTTCACTAGCTTTTTTAATAGCTAAAAACGCAGCTTCGATTACTGGCTCTGGCTCTCCAACAAATGTAACCACCGTTCTATTAGTTGCTTTTCCAGGATCTACATCCAATAATTTAACACCTGCTACTTTTTCTATTTCATCAGTTATCTGTTTAATAATTGTCAGATCTCTTCCTTCACTAAAATTTGGAACACATTCTATTAATTGCTTCATTATATTTATATTTCTATCCTACTTTTAAAACTCAAAACTAATAAATAGTATAGGATTTTAAAAGTTCTAAATTCAATTTATCACTTTTCTAATTACTGATCTAATCCAACATAATATTTAAAATTGCTATTGCTGCTTCAGAAATAATCGTTCCTGGACCAAAAACGGCAGCAACGCCTTGATCAAACAAAAATTGATAATCTTTCGGTGGTACCACGCCTCCTACTATAACCATTATGTCTTCTCTACCTATTTTTTTGAGATGAGCAATAGTCTCTGGCACTAAACTCTTGTGACCAGCAGCCAATGACGAAATACCTAATATATGCACATCATTTTCTACTGCCTGTTTTGCTGCTTCTTCAGGTGTCTGAAATAACGATCCTAAATCAACATCAAAACCTATATCGGCAAAGCTGGTTGCAATTATTTTAGCACCTCTATCGTGACCATCTTGACCTAATTTTGCTACCATTATTCGAGGTCTTCTACCTTCCTTTTTTGCAAATTCGTCTGCTAATTTTCGAGCCTTTAAAAACTTGTCATCCATAGTTATTGCTTTAGAGTAAACTCCAGATATTGTACGGTTTTCGGCTACAAATCTACCAAAACTTTTTTCCATAGCTGCAGATATTTCTCCTAATGTAGCGCTACATCGTGCTGCATCAATCGCTTTTTCTAACAAATTACCTTTTCCAGATTTAGCACAAATAGATAGATTTTCTAATGCCCTTGCAACAGCTGATTGATCTCTATTTTTTTTAACTTTATTGATTCTATCAATTTGGCTTTTTCTTACCTTTTGATTGTCAACTTCAAGAATATCGATTTTTGTTTCTTTGTCTTCCTGATAGATATTGACACCTACTATTCTATCTTTCTGACTATCTATTTTTGCTTGTTTTTTGGCTGCTGCTTCTTCTATCCGCATTTTAGGTATACCTTTTTCAATAGCTTTTGTCATTCCTCCATATTTTTCAATTTCGGCAAGGTGCTTTCGTGCTCTTTCTATTAATTGTTCGGTAAGATATTCGACATAGTGTGCACCACCCATAGGGTCTATAGCATTTGTTATTCCTGTTTCTTTTTGTAAATATTTTTGAGTTTCTCTAGCTATTTTGGCAGAAAAATCTGTCGGCAATGCCAATGCCTCATCTAATGAATTGGTATGCAATGATTGTGTGCCTCCAAATGTAGCTGATAGAGCCTCGATGCATGTACGGGTTACATTATTAAACACATCTTGCGCAGAAAGACTATAACCACTTGTTTGACAATGTGTCCTTAGTGCTTGTGCTTTGGGAGTTTTTGGATCAAATTGACCTACAATTTCTGACCATAACAGTCTGCCTGCTCTCATCTTTGCAATTTCCATAAAATGATTCATTCCTATACCCCAAAAAAAAGAAAACCGTGGTACAAAGTTATCTACTTCTAATCCTGCTTTAATTCCCGCTTTGATATATTCTAATCCATCTGCTAAAGTATAAGCCAATTCTAAATCTGCTGGAGCCCCAGCTTCATGCATGTGATAACCAGAAATACTTATACTATTATATCTTGGCATATGCTGGGTCGTATATTCAAATATGTCAGAGATAATTTTCATAGATGGACCAGGTGGGTAGATGTATGTATTTCTAACCATAAACTCCTTAAGAATATCATTTTGAATAGTCCCTGTAAGTTTTGATTTTTCGACACCTTGTTGTTCTGCTGCTACTATAAAAAAAGCAAGGATAGGTATTACTGCTCCATTCATCGTCATAGAAACAGACATTTTTTCTAATGGAATACCATCAAACAATATTTTCATATCCTCTACTGTATCTATCGCTACACCTGCCATCCCAACATCTCCACTTACTCTTGGATGATCACTGTCGTAACCTCTATGAGTTGCCAGATCAAAAGCGACACTTAGCCCTTTCTGACCAGCAGCAAGATTTTTTCTGTAAAATTCGTTGCTCTTTTCTGCTGTAGAAAAACCAGCATACTGTCTAATAGTCCATGCTCTTGAGCTATACATCGACCCATAAGGACCACGCAGATAAGGTACTGCCCCTGCAATATAACTTGGATCAATACTGTGCTTAGTCTGATCATATCTTTCATAGATATCAATCTCCTCTTGAGTGGTTTTCTTAGTATTCATAGTGTGAAGATAAGAAATCCGTTTAATAGTTGTTTGTGATCTTTATTGCAAAAAAAGAATTTTCTTTTATCGTTTCGCAGATGTAATATCATATACTGAGAATATA
This sequence comes from Saprospiraceae bacterium, assembly GCA_036479655.1. Classification (GTDB taxonomy): domain Bacteria; phylum Bacteroidota; class Bacteroidia; order Chitinophagales; family Saprospiraceae; genus CAJXUU01. The sequence continues at coordinate 33,270 of JAZGFO010000179.1, read as the reverse complement.
AAAATATAACCAACGTAATCTATGGACACCCTATCGTTAATACTTCTAATACTCCACTATTGCTAATTGTCAATTTGTGGCATTGTCCTGTATTAGATTTTAATACTAATCCAGCTCCCGGTTTAGAAATTTTAAAACTATTTTGCTCAACAGTGATATTCTTACTTGGTGGAGAAGATATTGCATTACTGGTCAGATTACCAGAACCGTTGATTGTGTATTTATTATATGCAGCTCCACTCGAATTATATATTATTGCTGATCCATTGGTATCAATATATAAGTCGCCAGCATGATTAGTAGCTGTTACTGGAGTATTATTTGCCATCACAGTTATTAATACGCCTGGTGTTGACTCTCTTACAAGGTATGGAGTATTGTTAGGGCTAGTTAGGATTAATCCTGCGCCAACTTCATTGAATACGATATCACTATCAAGGTAAGGTACAGCACTATTCGACCCATTAGTCAATGCAAAATGGGAAAATCCTGTAAAAATACCTTTATATGCTATTGCATTATCACTTCCAATATTGGTACTTACTGACAATGGATTAATAACTGAAATATTATTCTCATTAGCCAAATTAAAAGCTACATCTGATTTCACAATTTGTAAATTCAATTTTTCTCCTCCCCAAGTTGCTAATTCTCCTTGAGTATAATAAAGTGTGATTTCATAGGAAGCATCATTATCAGCATTTATTTCAAATGTCTTTTGGGTGTACATATCATTGCCAAAACCAAAATTTGTTTTTCCATTACCAGCAGTAAATATTGTGATATCAAGACATTCTATATCTGTTACACCTATATTTTTGATTGACGCTATGACTTTTTGATTATCAGAATACAAATGACCAATTTCTCCAACTTGTAATTTACCTACTGCATTGGTCCCCAGAAATGTCTCTACCTCTGCACCTCCATACGTATATAATTTGGTCTGCGGAGCCAAGTTAAATGAGGTAGTGCCAATGGGACTTGTAGTACATATTGGATTACTATAATTCGTTACAAAAGAGCCTTTATTTCCAGAGGTTATTTGACATCTTAATTTATCAGCAGAGTCGGAGTTACCGTTATCAAAACAAATATCTACATATAATGACGAAATCCCATCCCATGAAAAATTACTATCAAATTCAAATTCATTCCAGCCAGTAGAAGTAGTAATTGTATTCTCAAAAACAGTTGTAGTAGATAACCATGTAGAGGGAAGACTTGTTAAAGGATGATTAGTCAGTCCTATTTTATAATTGTCTATTGGTCCAGTACTATTCTTTTCTTGCACATAAAAATCCAATTGACTAATTGGTCCTGCTGATAAGCCTATTGCCGTCAAATCACTTGCCGTAATTATAAATCGAGATCTGCTTTTAGAATTGTTAAATGCAGTAAAATAGCTCGAGCTATTGTTGTAGTTGCCCCATTGTACTGCTTGTCCACTAGTACAACAAGTTGTAGACACTTCGTCACCTGAAGACACTAATGTAAGGTTAAACAGTGGATTATCACCAATAGTAGCACCCCCACTTGTAATTGTAAATGACAACTCTAACATTTCGTCCAATTCTTCAATTACATCATCATATACCCTGATAGTTACCAATTGATTTAATGGTGTACCTGTTGCAAAATCTATCTGTGTAGTTAGCAATTCATAATCAGAAGAATTTACAGTTGTATTTGAGGTTACATTGATATTTACTGATATTGTATTTTGGCTATATACACTTTTTGATAATAATAATTCAAAATCAGTAAATGGTAGCCCACAATCACCACTACCTGAATCTGAATATTCTGATACTGTACTGCTCGCAATTGACCAACTAATAGATGGTGTAGTAGGAGAACATGGGGAATCTAAGCATCCTCCATTATTCATATATCTATTTTCTATCGATGTGATACTAGCTGTTGACCAAGTTGTGTTATTTGTATTGAGTACAGGTGCCATTATATAGGGACTATCTTGATCATCATGACCTGCTGAGAAATTGTGCCCAAGTTCGTGAGTTGCCAATAGTGTTAATGATAACGCATTGGTTGTAAAATCTTCCAATACATTATTGGTCTTATTAGTTGCACATACAGCAGGAGAAGTATAAGCAAGCCCTTTGGTACTGCCGTCAAAATCTCTCCTTGTCCATAGTGTGGATATATCAAAACCAATAAAGTAAGGAGCTACTTCCAGGTTTGATATACACCAAGATCTAAAATCAGACAAAAGAACACTAGGATTTGTACTCGTTGACCAAGGATCACAACCAGTACAATCAATAATAACCTGCCCAGTAATTAGATATTGAAGCGCATCAGCAAATTCATCATCATACAAAGTATTAATATCATTTGTTACCCCAATAATATGATTTTCAAGGGTAATGGCATTAGATCCATGACCTTGATACATACTATAATCACTACATACTGCATATTCTATTTCAAAACAGTCTCCTACCATTCTGCTGGATGAGGATTTTTTGTCTTTTATTTCTTTTGTTGGCAAGTTTTCTACACCACAAGTAATCACATTATCATCTATTCTATCAGTTGATCGATAACTTATATAAGTATCATTTTTAGCGATTTTATCATACATATACATTGGCTGTATGATAAGGTCATACGATTTATAATGAATCGAACCATAGATAAATCCTGGGGCTACACTTATAGATACATGCTGTCCATTATCAGTATATCCTTCAAAAGTTTTGGCGCGAGTGTCCACTGTAGTTAATACTTTGCCGTCTTGATTGATACATTTATAATCTTGTGCTAATACGTGTGTAGGTGTAAGATGTAACTTATGATTATTAATGATAATAGTAAAATTGCTCTTTGAATGATTGCTTAATTGCTGAAATAAGAATTCACTATTAGACTCAAAAACTGTGTACTTAGAGAATACATGATTTAATTGAGAATTTCCGATAATAATCGAAGAAAAAACACAAAAAAGTATAATAATACCACGCATAATTATTTATTTTATGGGATGACAGGTGGCATTTGCTATGTGAATACATAATATGTACAAATATATAAAATTACTTGATAAATTATTTACTTTTGATGTATAAGTTGTAACACTTGATTATTTATAATAAGTTATCAAATCTTTTTTTAATTTTAATCTTTCTAATCATGAAACATTTTTATCTTTTTTTACTGCTTTCTATTTTGTCATTATCCTCTTGTGACACCTCTATTATAAATCCTACATTTCAACGAATTGAAGATGTCGATATAGTAAACATGTCAAAAAGTGACATAGAAGCAAATGCTTTTATGGTATTTAAAAACGAAAATAGTTTTGCTCTTGAAATTTCTAAATCCAACATAGCAACAATCGTTGATGGTATAGAATTGGCTAATATTAATCAAACTTATGATACGGAAATGCCAGCAAATTCAGAATTTAGAATGCCAATTAATATGAAGATGGATTTAGGCAGATTATATAAAGACAATCCTCTTGGTGCATTGGGTAAAGGATTACAGATAATGTCAGAACGAAAACTTGATGTTCAATTTAAAGGAACAATAAAAGTAGGGAAAGGCTCGATAAAAATAACGGTTCCAATTGACGAAACTAAGGAGGTGAAGTTTTAGTATAAAGAAAGTATTTTGAATAGGTCAAATTGACCATCTTTATTAATTTTCACATCATCTTTATTAGTAATAATTATTTCCAACACATCAATACCAAACAGTATTTATTGATGATACAATATTAACAATCATCTACTTATTGGTTATTAATGGTAGTCAAATCAATGCAAATTATAAGAAGATTTAATGATAACATTACTTTAACAATAATAAATGTGACACATGGTAAGGTGTTCGTCTTAATGGTGTATCAAAGGATATGTATAAGACAATTTGTCTAAGAATAAATTGTTTTCAATTGGTTTTTTGGGGTTATGCAGGGTAATCGACTATGTCGTTAACCCTGCTGTTTTTTATAGCCCTCCCACCTAAAAATGTGGATAACAATGTGCTCAAAATAATTTAATACCCGACAGATCACTGATTACACACAGTATTAAAACGATAAAGTTACTTTAAAGCTTATTTTTTCAACGATTTAATTAAAAAGTATCCATCTTCTCCTTGTTTTTGGTACAATGGCATAAGTATTCTACCATTTTCAGGTGTTAGTAGAGGTACACCATCGGTAGTAGCTATTGATTCCTCTTTTTTGACTTCTTGAAAATTCTTATATCCAGGATTCATTACAAATTTTTCTCCTTTTTGAATTGTATGTTTAGATATTAATCGAGAGACGTGAGGTAGGTCTTTACTATATTCTATAAGTAAATAATCATGTTGATTTTCTACATGCTTTGCAGAAACGCTACCAATTGTTCTCATGCAATTTATTACAGCGGCTATTGCTCTATTGATTGATAATTGTTCGTTGTGTTGTCCTGATTCAAAAGTAACAGGAATCATTTCAATTCCAAAATTTTCTTTATTAAATAGATGTAAAGTAGTACCCTGCACACCATTAAGCATGCCCAGTACTACTGGAGCATGTAATTCTTTAGCTATTGCAAGACTTTCTGGACGATCATTAGTTAATGTAAATATCCCTCCAAACGAAGAAGTCGTATGAAGATCAAGAACAATAACTTTTGTTGGTTTTAATTCTTCAATTGCATTTTCTACTTCTTCTAAGATTTGTTTCAACTCTAATAATTCATCTTGTAATAAATCTTCAGGAGTTGCTTTTACATAATCGACGTTTTCCTTTGTCATCGATCGATTAAGATCAACATTTATAAATCTTTTCTTTTTATTATATGCTTGAAGGTTGCCAATCATTCCAATAAAACTACCTGAATATATAAAATCAGGATTGGTTATTGGTTCTACTTCCAACATTTTGGTTACAAGCTCGATCGCATGTACACCTGCGGGTTCATTTCCATGCATGCCTCCCAATACAATAAGCAAAGGCCCTTTTCCTTCACCAATATACTTTGTTAGTATCCTATCTTTAACCATCAATTATTATCTGTTTTTAATACTGTGACAATGATACGACAAAGTTATGAATTTGAAATATTACAATCTTCACTTTTCAATCATTTTCATTATCATCTTCATCAAGGACTGGCAATTGTAGTGCCATGTTTTCATGTATAAAATTGCACCAAGTACAATGTTCTTCATTGCACCCTTCTTCAAATTCATGATTTTTTATATGATTATAAGTTTCTTTTATTTGTTGTTTTACAGTTTCGATTTCATGATTTGAAACTTCAAATTCTCGAAGATTGAATTTTCCTTCTTTTGTTGCTTCTACAAAATCCATTACTCCTACTTTCATTGGTTTGTCAAGTCTATTATCGCCTTGCAATAATAATTTGTAGAATACCATTTGTCGCCAGTAATCTCCCCCATTATCTTCATCCCCCAGAGAAGGTTTTAGTTTTGCAGAATCATATCTACCTGTTTTATAATCTATTACTCTCAAATGATCGTCGAATATAGCTACTCTATCTAGTTTTCCAGAAATTGGTACGCCTTCACACTCTGTTTTGATATCAAACTCCATTTCATTTTTTCTTGGAGTTGTCCACGTAGAGGCATATTTTTCATAATATGCATTGATAAGTATTTTTCCTCTTGTATGGCTTAGTTCTTTTTCTTTTGGTGTAAAATGAGAATGATATTTTTTCATACCATCTAAAAAATAATTTTGCAAAATATCTACTCCTATTAGTTTTCGCTCGGGATTGGACTCCATCTCTCTAAAGTACAATTCCAAAGCATAATGAATAGCATTTCCAAAACCATTACTGGCACCTCTTGCCATAGGAACTCTAAGAATGTTTTCAAAATAAAACGACAAGGGACACCTTAGATATTTATTAAGACTTGTAGAGCTCAATTTAAAATTTTGCAATACATTATCTATCAAATCGTGTTCTATTAGTGTAGGTGTACCTTCATTATATGTAAGTAATTTGGCATTATATTCAAGTACGTCTTCATCAGAGACATTTACTACTGTTGTTTCATTTTCATTAATTGTTATTTCTTCAATAAATCTTGCCGGCTCCAGCGCTTTTTCACTTTCATTAAAATCTGAATAACTGATAGTAAGATCGTTTTTTGCACGGGTCATTGCGACATAGAATAATCTTCTGTCATCTTCTACATCACTTCTTTCGGAAGCAGGTACAAGTGAAGGAGGAAACTTATAATTTCTTTGGTAATTGGTTTTTGTTACCCAATTTTTTTGATCCCCTTTGATTATATACACATGATCAAATTCTAAACCCTTGCTACCGTGAGCTGAAGTGAAAAATATCCCATTTTCAGAAAAAATAATTCTATTCAATGGCATTTCTATATCATTAGACTCCATTTTTTCAATTCTTTCTATAATTTGGGGCATCGATATATTTTCTACTTTGGTCGACTCTTCTTTAATAAAATTAAAAAATGTATTCACCAATTGTAACCTCCATACCTTTTGGTCACTTGCCAGTATATGATCTAATACTCCCCCATTTGTAAGTATTTTTTCGAATAAAATCTGTGCAGTATTGTTAGCAATATCTTTTATCCATGATTCTACAATATCAGAAAATCTTATAACAGATTCGATATTATTTACGCCAGCTTCTTTGAGAGAAGCGACATCAGATATTACTGTTCTCCATCTCCTGTCGTCCTCAGTTGAGTCTGTCCTATTGGAACAATAAATACTTATCATAGCGATATCTTGAGCAGAAATATTGAAATATTCGTAATGCATAATCTCAAACAAAAAATGTTCACCACCCAATGGTTTTTTGTATTCAGCAATAATGTATTTTATGATATTACCCAATCTCTTTATTTCTCCTTCTTTGAGAACATTTATTTTTCGCTTTATATTTAGAGGTACGCCAGCAAGTGTTAGGTATTTAACAATGTTTTCTACATTTCTATGCTTTTTGTATATAACGGCTATTTGATTAAAAGGCACTCCATTTTTATTCTTCTCTAGAATATCATTTATAATACCAATCTCTTCTTGCGGGATGTTTTTAAATCTAAAAATATTAGGAAATGATTCCTTACCTTCCTTGTTGTTTCTACTTTCTATTAAATTTTTTGTAAGATGAGATCGAATACTTACCAATCTTTCTTGGTTGTTGTCAATCAGCATTTTTGAATTATCAAGGATTCCTTGGTATGATCTATAATTATTGTCAAGCACTACCTCTTTAGGATTATATTTGTTTGCAAAGTCAATTATGTTATTCATATTAGCACCTTGAAATCTAAATATTGACTGATCGTCATCACCTACTATAAATATATTTGGCTTGTCATCTATTGGATTATCTGCTAGCAAAAACAGCAATTCGTTTTGAGATCCATTGGTATCTTGATACTCATCTATTAATAAAAATTGAAATCTTTCTTGGTAGGTAGCAAGCAGATCTGGATTTTGTTTAAACGCTTCTATCACCCATAATATCATATCATTATAATCATAACGTTCTTTTCTGGCTAATATTTTTTCATAGTTTTCCAATTCTTTGGCTCCTTCTACAAGACCTGCAAACCCTTTAATTTCTTGAAGTACTTTATCTCTATTTATTTCTCCTTTAGTATATACAATCCCAGAATCTTTGCCAGTTTGTCTTCCTCTTACGATATATTTAGGATTGACATAATCACCCATTTCGTTTTGCTCAAAATAATAATCTTCTAATTCGGCGACTTTACTTTCTATTAATTCTGCTGACCATCCTTCTTGCTTTAATGTATTGAAGAGGTTTTTTAAACGATCTGTCTCATAGTATAAGTTACCTTTATATCGTTTAAGTGGATGATCGTCTCCAAATCCATCAATCAATTCTCTAAATACATCTACTAATTCTAATTCTGAGACTAATTGCAAATTTCTAAAACCGCCAAAATATTGTATGTTTTCTTGTATAATATAATTACAAAATGAATGAAAAGTAAATATTTTGGCATTATATGCCTCCGGTCCAATAAATTGTTTCAACCTTTCTCTCATTGATATACAACCAGCATTGGTATAAGTCAAACTAAGAATGTTGCTTGTATTTACATCCGTTTGCTGTAGAATATTACCTATTCTCACTGCCAATAATTGTGTTTTTCCAGTACCGGGCCCTGCTACCGTCATTACTGGTCCATAAATCTGCTCAACAGCCTCAGCTTGCTTTTTATTCAAAGTGCTTTTTGCTACTTTAAAAGCATTGTTGTACTGCTTAAGAAGACTTTTTCTAGATGTGTCCATTCGTTAATTTTCAGTTAATATTGATAGTTGGTGTTAATCCTTTGCCATTAGCGATCGTCAAAGTAGCGAAAATACAATAATACTAATCAAAAAATAATAAAATTATGAAAAAGATAATAATGTTAATAGCTGTATTCATTATGTCAATCGGATACAATGCAAATGCACAAGTTAAAACAAATAAAAATGCATCTACTCAAGTCAATCAAGTAAAAAAAGACAGGGTGGACAAAAAGGTTAGAAAACATGCTAAGGCAAAACAAAAATTGACAAAAAGGCAAAAAATAGCCCTTAAATCAATGCGCCAAGTAGCAAAAGCAGATGGTCAAATATCGAAAGCAGAAAGAAAAGTTATCCGTAAAAAGAAAAAGAAAATGGCAAACAAAAAAATAAATAAACGCAATAATAAAAAAGCATTAAAAAGAAAAGTGATGCAGCGTAAATAATACAAGGTGTCGACCTTAAACTCGAAAGTCAGCAAGCTTTGGGTGATTTGAATCAAATGATTTAAGTCACCCATTTTTTATAGTAAAAAAAGATAGATTGTTTTGTCAGCTCTCGTTATTGCATTATATTAAACAACCTCAGAACTTGGATGAATCTTTTCTTAAAAAAACTATTTGCAGCAGTTAAAAACTATTATATTTGCAATAATAAAAAAAACAAAGATGAAAAATTTAACTTTACTTACATTCGTTTCAATTTTGCTGTTGTCGTCGTGTAAAACCACAAAAGTAAATAATAACTATAGTTATTTTGGTGATAAAATAACTGCGGAAAACGCTATAAGTTACGATCAATTATTAAAAAAATTGAGTACAAAAGATCGTATAAACAATGTTAAAGTAATAGGAAAAATTGATGGAGTATGCCAAACAAAAGGCTGTTGGATGAATATAGTATCGGAACAACCTAATGCAGAATCAATGTTTGTTAAATTTAAAGATTATGGCTTTTTTATGCCCCTTGATGCTTCGGGCAGTACAGCAATTATAGAAGGTGATGCTTTTACAGAAGAAACAAGTATTGAAGATCTTAGACATTTTGCAGAAGATGCAGGAAAATCAGCGGAAGAAATTGCTAAAATAACAGCACCAATAACAGAGTTGAAATTTTTGGCTCGTGGTGTAATAATAAAATAACAATAGGTACAAAATAAAGAATGGCAAAAGAAATAACGAATAGAGCGGATGATTATTCGAAATGGTACAATGATATCGTAAGAAAGGCTGGACTTGCCGAAAATTCAGCAGTGCGAGGATGTATGGTTATCAAACCATATGGATTTGCAATATGGGAAAAAATTCAGGGTCAACTTGATAAAATGTTTAAAGAGACTGGGCATGTAAATGCATATTTTCCTTTGTTTATTCCTAAAAGTTTTTTGAGTAAAGAAGCACAACACGTTGAAGGATTTGCTAAGGAATGTGCTGTGGTGACCCACCATAGATTGATGAAAGACCCTAATGGGACTGGGGTTGTCGTAGATCCAAGTGCAAAACTAGATGAAGAATTGATAGTACGTCCTACTTCTGAAACTATAATATGGAATACTTATAAAGATTGGATTCAGAGTTATAGAGATTTGCCGTTATTGATCAATCAATGGGCTAATGTTGTAAGATGGGAAATGAGAACTAGACCATTTCTTAGAACTACAGAGTTTTTGTGGCAAGAAGGACATACTGCCCATACTACAAAAACTGAAGCAATAGAAGAAGCAAAAATGATACATGATCTTTATGCTACTTTTGCTGAAGAATGGATGGCAATGCCAGTTGTGAAAGGATACAAATCTGAAAATGAAAGATTTGCCGGTGCTGATGATACATTTACTATAGAAGCTCTAATGCAAGACGGTAAAGCATTACAAGCCGGAACTTCTCATTTTTTAGGTCAAAATTTTGCAAAAGCATTTGATGTAAAATACCTAACTGACCAAAATAAAGAAGAATATGTATGGGCAACATCTTGGGGAGTAAGTACAAGATTGGTAGGTGCGTTGATTATGGCACATTCAGATGATGAAGGCTTAGTATTACCTCCTAAGTTAGCACCTATACAAGTTGTTATTATTCCTATTCCAAAACCTAAGCCTGAGATAATGGAAGTTGCAGATAAAATTGCAGTAGCACTCAAATCAAAAGGTATATCAGTAAAAATAGATAAAGACGAGAAAAAACGTCCAGGTTTTAAGTTTGCAGAATACGAAATGAAAGGAGTACCAATCAGAATCGGAATCGGAATGAGAGATTTAGAAAACAATCTTGTAGAAGTTGCCAGACGAGACAACAAAACAAAAGAGAATGTTGCACTTGATGGTATTGAAAATCATGTAGAACAACTGCTTATCGATATTCAAGATAACCTATTGCAAAGAGCGAAAAATTTTAGAACTGAAAAAACTACCATTGTTGATACCTACGAAGAATTTAAAACTGCAATTAACGATAAAGGTGGATTTGTACTTGCACATTGGGATGGCACTAAAGAAACAGAATTGAAAATTAAAGATGAAACTAAAGCTACGCTAAGATGTATTCCATTAGATGCCAAAGAGGAATCGGGAAAATGTATATACAGCGGCAAGCCATCTAATAAAAGAGTTTTGTTTGCTAAAGCATACTAATCAAAAATGAATTAGTTGAGGTTTTTTAAGCTGTTTTAATTTTTCAAAGCCAACAATTATTTCTATATTGGCTTTGTATTAAATATAATGTTAACTAAAAAATAAAAATATTATGGGCGTAATGAAAGTGATAGAAATACTATCTAGTTCAACAAAAGGATGGGAAGATGCAACTGCTACAGGTGTAGAAAAAGCATCAAAATCAATTAAAAATATCAAGTCTGCATTTGTTCAGAGCCAAAGTGCAACTGTAAAAAATGGAAAAGTTGAAGAATATAGAGTAAATTTAAAAGTAACTTTCGAGGTTAAATAAATTACTTTTTACTTTAGATATATAGCACTGCTCATAATTTGAGTGGTGCTTTTTATTATTCTATATTGAAAATAATTCTCCTATATCATCAATAAAAGAGCAGAACCAAAATATATCATTTATTGATTTTATACTTTCAATTTAAAAACTTCTGATTGCTCTTACTCTAAGTGTATTTGACTTGTCAGATTCTACCATTTGAACTCCAAAAAAACTAAAAGTTATAGCCTCAGAAATATTTGATTCTGTAGAACTCCAATAATTATTAGTATCACCAGACATGATATGAATTGGTGTTGAAGTTGAGTTTCCATCAGATTCTAGTACGTTATTTATTCTCAATAAGACATTACTTAATTCCCGTAATTCTATTGCAGATGGGAGTACCCAATCACTATATCCATTGTAATTAAAATCAGCACATATTTGAGCCCCATATGTACCAGATCCTTGGGCGCTAATAATCGTAGTTGTATTGGCTGCACCATTTATATAACTACTCGCACCTGTGAGTGTATTAGTACCATTGTTCCATGAAATACCGCTTGACCCCCCTAAGTCATACAGATTTACAATAAGACCATGTTGACCATTATCATATGTATGAAATACAATGCCTCCACCAAACAATTCACCAATATAATGCCCTTCAGTAATCAATGTTGATATTGGTCTTTTTCCTAGTTTTCCATTATCAAGAAGAACAATTAGTGTATCGGCGTCATCATCTTGCTCCATCTGAGTAACTTTTAAAAAACCATCAATTTCAATACATCCTGGGACTACTGTATCATTTGTCACTAAAATATTTTCTGAAGTGGAAATACATGCATTATCATTATCGATAAACTGAATTGACACACTTCCCTCACTAATTACCTGTAACTATTCCATTGTTGTCAACTGAAGCAATAGCAGGACCAGAAGACAACCAAGTACCACTTGTGCCTGAAACTACAGTTGTAGTTTCCCCAATACCTATTTCATTAGGTCCAGAAATCGTTAAATCTACATTTTCCCTTACAGTGATATTTATATTTTCCGAGGAACAGCCTGTAGTATTAGAAGTAAAATACAGCATGGCAGTTCCAGATGACAATCCAGTTACTACACCATTATTAGTTACTGTAGCTATATTAGGATTAATAGAAGTCCATGTTCCTCCTGAAGTAGGCGCTACAGTTGTTGTGAAATTAATACAAATAGTATCTTGTCCAGTTATAGATACATCCAAATTATCCAAAACGGTGACACTTATATTTTCCGAGGAACAGCCTTAAAAACATCACTAAGGTTCAATACACTATGTAGAAGTTACTAATAGATTATATATGAGATACGGTTGGATGAATATACTCAGTCACCCTTGACTACAGAGTAGTCATCTTATGTTAAAAAAACATCTACGATGTTTTTAGAATAAAACAAAATGAACTGACTACTTAATAACCATAAAAACAGATTAGACAAATACAAAGAAAGACAAACACAAATATCTCCAGAATATTATCCTCATTAATAGAATCCAAAAATTATTTATCAAAAAATAGCCAATTGTGTTTTAAAAAATCTATTTTGGGGCAAATTAAAATATAAATTATGAGTAATAACCAATCTGGTAATGCTGGAGTATTAGATTATTCCAAAGAGAATCAAGAAGATTTATTTTTTGGACATCCAAAAGGTTTATTTGTTTTATTCTTTACTGAAATGTGGGAGCGGTTTTCATACTACGGTATGAGAGCCATTTTGGTTTTATACCTAGTAACCAAGACAAATGAAGTCAATCCTGGACTGGGGTGGACAAGTAAAGAAGCATTAGCATTGTACGGCTGGTATACGATGATGGTATATGTTATGTCTATACCCGGAGGTATTATTGCAGACAAACTAATAGGTCAAAAAAAATCTGTTTTAGTTGGTGGCGTCCTATTGCTTTTTGGACATAGTATCCTTGCAGTAGAACAGATGTGGGCATTCTATACAGGTTTGGTATTGATAGTTTGTGGAGTAGGAATGCTAAAACCAAATATTTCTACAATGGTCGGTGGTCTTTATAAAAAAGGAGATATAAGAAGAGACAAAGGGTTTACAATATTCTATATTGGAATAAATGTAGGTGCATTTTTATCAAGTTTGATTGTAGGGATTGTAGGAGAAAAATATGGTTGGCACTACGGTTTTGCGCTTGCCGGATTAGGAATGTTATTAGGACTCATTCAATATGTACTGGGTCAAAAACACCTTGCCAATGTAGGTAATTACCTTGGAAGCTCAACTAATGCTGCGGATAAAGCTTTGTATGACAAACCACTTACGAGTATTGAAAAAGATAGAATAGTAGTATTATTATTATCATTTATCTTAGTAATCGTATTCTGGGGAGCATTTGAGCAAGCAGGTGGACTGATAAACATCTACACTATGGAAAAAACCAATAGAACATTATCTTTTTCATTGCCCTTTATTGGAAATGAAATACCTGCGGCAGTGTTTCAGGCATTAAATGCGATGTTTATTATTTTCTTTGGAACTGCTGTTGCAGCTTTTTGGGCCAAAAGAAAATTATCAGGAAAAGTATCTTCATCATTATTCAAAATGATTGTAGGATTAATAATAATGGGAACAGGATTTTTCTTCATGACTGGAGCGACTGCTCAATATAACACTTCAGGAAGTTCCGCTATGTATTGGTTGGTTCTTGCATATTTATTCCATACGATAGGTGAGCTTTGTTTATCACCTGTAGCATTGTCATTTATTACAAAATTGTCTCCTGCAAAATATGGGTCGATACTGATGGGTGTCTATTTTGCGATGACAGGATTTGGTAGTAAGTTGGCAGGGCTTTTAGGAGAATGGTCATCATCATTAGGAGAATATACAATATTTACTGGCATTGCTATTTTTTGCGTTGTTTTAGGGGTTATAGTATTATTAATTAGAAAACCTATAGAAAGACTTACACATGGTGTAGAAGATAAAGAAGGAACAACCTACGATGAAACAGAAGGTTTTGAATTAGCAGATTAATAATAACTATACAAAGATTAATAAAACAAAAAATAAATGAGTTCAATTACTAAATTTAAATATGAAGGTTCCGCGTTAAATAATGAATTACTGATGGGGCATCCATCAGGATTATTTATCCTGTTTTTTACAGAAATGTGGGAGCGGTTTTCTTATTATGGCATGCGTGCTTTATTGGTATTATTTCTTACCTCTGCCATTATGGACGGTGGTTGGGCATGGACCAGAGAAGAAGCTTTAGGTCTGTATGGTACATATACAATGTTAGTATATTTTACACCTATTATAGGTGGTATTTTGGCTGATAGAATAATGGGATATAGATGGGCAGTAGCATTAGGTGCACTGATTATGACTATAGGTCATGCATCTATGGCACTCAATACTCCGACAGCATTATATGTAGGTATAGGCTGTCTGATAGCTGGTAATGGACTTTTTAAACCTAATATTACTTCAATAATAAATGGCGTATATAAGAATGCTCAAGAAAAGAAAGATGGTGCATTTACTATATTTTATATGGGTGTAAATGCTGGAGCATTTTTAGGTATTATGCTTTGTGGATATATAGGTGAGACTTTTGGCTGGCACTATGGATTTGGATTAGCAGGAATTTTTATGTTTTTAGGGATGTTGCAATTTTGGTTTGCACAAGGTATTTTTGGTAATGTCGGAAAAAGACCAAGTGAAATAGCCGATTTGTCTGATGCTATAAAAAACGAAGATCTCAGTAATTCTTTAGTAAGTGAAGATAATGTACCTAAAAATGTACAGCGAGATAGATATATTGTAGTTGGGATTCTTGCTTTTTTTACAGTTTTCTTTTGGGCTGCATTTGAGCAAGCGGGAGGATCGATGACTATATTTGCTGCTGACTATACCAATAGAATATTAGAAGGTAGTGCCGCTAATATATTCAGGATTTCCAATACATTGCTTACAATTGTACCTTTAGCTATTATCACTTATGTATTGTTTAGTTTATTCAAAATAACATTTAAAAAATATGCAATATCTAATATAATACTGTCAATTAGTTTTGTTATAATTTGGTGCTTAGTATTAATGATGCTTTACAATCAATTCAGTGATACATCAACTGAGATACCAGCCTCTTGGTTTGGAATATTAAACTCATTTTTCATAATAGTTTTTGCTCCATTATTTTCAAAAATATGGGAAAGTAAATACAATCCCGCAGCTACTGTAAAATTTGGAGCTGGTCTGATCTTGTTAGGCTTAGGTTTTGGGATTTTGGCCTACGGATCAGCAAGTATTGCTCCTGGAGCTAAGACTGCTTCTGTAAGTATCATTTGGCTTATTCTTGCATATCTTTTACATACTTTAGGAGAATTAAGTTTGTCCCCAGTAGGGCTATCGTACGTTAGTAAATTAGTGCCGGCAAAAATGATTGCAATGATGTTTGGTTTATGGTATATTGCTATCGGTGTGGGTAATAAATTGGCAGGAACAATGGGTGGTATGATTGATAAAATTACAGAACAATACTCAATGAGTACTTTCTTTTTAATTTTTACTCTTGTACCTATATTAGCAGGATTATTATTAATGGCATTAACACCAATTGTTAAAAAATTGATGCATGGTGTAAAATAAATTTCTTACTGACATCAAAACAGTATGAAAAACCGAGCCCTTCTACTTTTGTAGGAGGGTTTTTTTTATCAATTTATAAAAATGTCTTTTTTAGCACTAAACAATAAAAAAAAATGCACTTTTACACCCTATTTCATGCAGTTATAACGTTATCTTATAGCATGAAAACAATTAATAATAATATTTAGATATGTACAAAATAGTTTTTCTATTTCTTTTTTCCACGCTTTGGTATAGCTGTACTCTTTTTGACAATGATCAACCTATACCTGCTTATTTAGAAATAAATAATGTAGAGGTATTTACAAATGAATCCCAAGGTGTCAATACACATAAGATAACAGAAGTTTGGGCTTATGCCAATAATCAACTATTAGGCGTATTTGAAGTGCCTGCCAAAATTCCTGTATTAGTAAGTGGTGAAACTACCAATTTTTCAATATTTGCTGGATTTAGAAATAATGGAATACAATCAAAATCATTTATTTATCAACTTTTAGCTTCTGAAGACTTTACAGAAAAAGTAGTACCAGGGGATATAATAAAAAAATCATTAGTATTTGAATATGGAGAAAATACAAAATTTGACTTTGTTGAAGATTTTGAAGGAAATCATATATTCACATTAGACTTAGATGAAGACTTAGAGACAATACTTGTTACAACTACTGAAGATGTAAAATCTGGTGACAAATCTGGTAAAATTGAAATTAATGAAGAGCATCCTTTTGTAAGTATAGGTACCTTGTTTACTTTTGATGGAGACAATAACGCAGGATCTGATTCCTACTTAGAATTAGATTATAAAAATGATGTGCCCTTCTTTGTAGGACTCATCTATTCTGATGGAAGCAAATCTGTGAGGCAACCTGTAATACTACTTAATGAAAAATCAGAATGGAATAAAATATACATTGACTATACGGAGTTTTTAAGTGATCCTGACATCAAAAATTATAGCATATTCATAGCAACAGACTTAGAGTCACTTAATCAGACTTCAGGTACTATATATCTGGATAATATAAAATTTGTACATCTATAATCCATTCAGTTTAAATTGAATAAGAACAATAAAAAAAATGCGACTTTAATCTATGTGCTGCTTGACTATTTGTCAGCGGTGATTGCATGGTTTTGCTTTTTCTATTATCGTAAAAAATTAGAATCTTGGCCTTTTACAATCCAAGATGTTTTTAAAGACGAAAAATTGTACCATGGACTAATATTTATTCCAATAATTTGGATATTGGTTTATTCTGTATTTGACAAGTACAAAGATGTATATCGATATTCGAGATTATCTACTTTGTCTCGAACATTCTTGTTATCTTTTGTCGGCTGTCTAATCCTATTGTTTACAATATTATTGGATGATACTGTACTTAGATATACTACTTATTTTCAAAATTTCTTAAGACTGTTTATATATCATTTTTCTATTACAGCAATAGTTAGAATGCTCTATCTTACTTATACCAAAAGTAAAATAAAATCTGGGAAAGTAAAATACAACACCCTTATAATTGGTGGTGATAAGAATGCTGTAGAACTGTACAAAGAAATAAACAATAGAAACAAAAGCTTAGGTTTTGATTTTGTAGGATTTATAGATAGCAATGGCAAAAGCACCAACCACTTAGCTAAATCATTACCCAAATTAGGTGTTATAAATGATCTACCAACTATCATCAATGATGCTAATATTGAGGAAGTAATATTGGCAGTAGAAACTTCCGAACATGATCGTATAAAAGGAATTTTAGATACTCTTTATTCATTTTCAGATAAGATCTACATTAAAATCATACCAGACATGTATGATATATTATTGGGTTCGGTAAAGATGAATCATATATTTGGCGCAGTATTAATTGATATTCAACAAGAGCTAATGCCACACTGGCAAAAAGTGATCAAACGAACTATAGATATTGTTTGTTCTACTTTAGCCCTAATTTTTCTAATTCCTGTACTTTTATTTGTAAGTATAAGAGTTATGTTTTCTTCATCTGGACCAATATTCTATCGACAAGAAAGAATAGGATATAATGGTGTACCATTTGATATAATAAAATTTAGGTCTATGCGTACTGATGCAGAAGCTGATGGTCCTCAACTAAGCTCTGATACAGATACAAGAATGACACCGTGGGGAGCAACGATGCGAAAATGGAGATTGGACGAATTACCACAATTTTGGAATGTAATAACTGGAGACATGTCACTTGTCGGTCCTAGACCTGAACGTCAGTTTTTTATTGACAAAATCTCAGAGCAAGCTCCGCACTATAAGCATTTACTCAAAGTAAAACCAGGTATCACAAGCTGGGGTCAAGTAAAATATGGTTATGCCAGTGATGTCGACCAGATGATACAACGTCTAAAATTTGATATTCTTTATATAGAAAATATGTCACTTGCACTTGATTTCAAAATTATGATATATACCGTCTTGGTATTGATCCAAGGAAAAGGTAAATAAAACAGTTTTAAACTTTTTTCTTAGTAGGTGGATTTACGGTAATTATAAAAAAACTTTGTTGATTGTTGATGGTATTATTATCTTCGCTATCTATAAAAACGATTAGGTTGATAATGTAATCAAAAAGACATTGAATAATCTTACAAAACACCAATAATGAGCAAACTCAAATTAGGCATAACAATAGGAGATGTAAATGGAATAAGCACTGAAGTAATCATTAAAGCGCTTAGTGATGAACGGATGTTAAAATTATTTACACCCATAATATATGGATCGTCAAGAGTACTATCTTATTATAAAAATATGTTGGGAGCAGATTTTTTTTCGTTTACACCAATAAGTGCTGCAGAACATAGTAAATACAATAAAGTAAATGTACTTAATTGCTGGGAAGAGACAGCAGATATTGAGGCCGGAAAAGCAACTGAATCAGGCGGAAAATTTGCACATATTGCATTAGATAGAGCAGTAAGAGATTATCAAGCTAATCAAATAGATGGTATAATTACAGCTCCAATTAATAAAAATGCAATGAAAATGTCAGGTTTTCAATTCCCTGGACATACCGAGTTTATTGCTGACAAATTTAAAAGTAGTAATAGCCTTATGATGATGGTAAGTGATGTTATTAAAGTAGCCGTTGTCACCAATCATGAATCAGTAAGAAATGTTGCAGATCTAATCACGAAAGAACTGGTTACAAAAAAATTAGAAATATTAAATACAACATTGGTAGAGGATTTTGGTATTCAAAAACCGACAATTGCTATCCTTGGACTTAACCCTCATGCTGGAGATGAAGGTAGTATTGGTACTGAAGACGAAGAAATAGTCAAACCAGTAATACTTGCAGCCAAGAAAAAAGGAATGACAGTGATGGGGCCATACCCAGCAGATGGATTCTTTGCATCTTCAACTCACAAAAAATTTGATGCTATTTTGGCTATGTATCATGATCAAGGATTGATACCATTCAAAATGTTAAGCTTTGGTAAAGGTGTTAATTTTACAGCGGGATTGCCTATAATAAGAACCTCTCCCGACCATGGTACAGCTTATGATATTGTAGGCAAAAACATAGCAGACCCTTCATCTCTTAGACATGCTATCTATGCTGCAATAGATATTGCCAAATGTAGAAAAGAATATGAAGAAAGTAGAGAAAATGCTTTGAGTCGTAAATCATAAAGGGTAGAATATCATTTTAAGATCAATAAGTAGATTAATATTGCTAAATTTGGCTTAATGTTAGTTATCAAAAATGTACTGTTGATTAGCATTCTCATTAATAGATTGAAAAGATAATGGAAAAACAACTTTATAAAAATTTGCAAAATGCAAAGAAAAAGGGTGAAAAGAAATTCGCAGTTTTAATTGACCCCGATGATATGCAGGCAAAAAAATTGGACAAAATTATTGAATTGTCCGTTGATGCGAATGTAGATTACTTTTTTATCGGAGGTAGCTTAGTTGTTAATGATATGCTTGATATGGTCTTAGGTAATATCAAAAAAGTATCAGAAATACCAATGATTTTGTTTCCGGGCAATTCATTTCAATTGAGTTATAAAGCAGATGGATTATTGTTTTTATCACTTATAAGTGGTAGAAATGCAGAATTACTAATTGGAAAACATGTAATAACAGCACCTTTTCTAAAAATTAGTCCCTTAGAAATAATGAGTACTGGTTATATGCTTATTGAAGGTGGAATATCTACTACAGTACAATACATGAGCAATACTACACCGATACCAGCTACCAAAGATGACATCGCATTGTGTACCGCAATAGCAGGAGAAATGTTGGGTATGAAAATGATATTTATGGATGCAGGAAGTGGTGCCAAAAATCCTATTTCTACCTCTATGATAGATGCAGTAAGTACAGCTATTGATATTCCATTAATTATAGGTGGTGGTATTCGTACTCCACAAAAAGCCCTAGAAAATGCAAATGCTGGAGCAGATGTAATAGTAGTTGGTAATGCTATCGAAAAAGATCCATTACTAATCAAAGATATGGCAGCTGCGGTGCATCAAGCTAATCATATATCAGTATAGATGATAGATGGAACTGTCATAAAATCAACAGGGAGTTGGTATATAGTCAAGACAAATGACGGCAATGAAGTCCCATGCCGAATTAAAGGAAAATTTAGATTAGGAAAGTTAAAAGTTACTAATCCAGTAGCTGTCGGTGACAAAGTAGCTGTAAATATCGAAAAAGACGAAATAACAGTAGGCACAATAACTAAGATATATCCACGAACCAATTATGTAATACGACAATCTCCAAGAAAAAAACATTTTGTTCATCTATTAGCAAGTAATATAGATCAAGCAATTGTGATTGTTACATTGCGTGAGCCTTCTTTAAAAATAGGCTTTATTGATAGATTCTTATTGATGATAGAACCCTATAGCATACCAGCCGTAATTGTATTCAATAAGACTGATTTGCACAAGCCAGAAGATCAAGAGTATCTGTTTTCTATTATCTCTATTTATACCAATATTGGCTACAAAGTACTATTAACATCTAACGAAACAGAAGATGGAATAGAAAATTTTAGAGCAATTCTAAAAGACAAAATCACCCTTATTTGTGGTCAATCAGGAGTAGGAAAATCAACATTGATTAATTCTATAGTTCCTCAATTAGATCTAAGAACTTTTGAAATTTCTGAGTATTCAGGTAAAGGACAGCACACTACAACTTTTGCAGAAATGTATAGCTTGGAAAATGGTGGACAAATTATTGACACTCCAGGAATAAAAACATTAGGATTTAATCATTTTGAAGAATTGGACGTGGCGCATAATTTTAGAGAATTTTTTATCACATCCAAAAATTGTAAATACAATAATTGTATGCATCGAAATGAACCTAACTGTGCCGTAAAAACCGCAATCGAAAATGGTGAAATATCTGAACTTAGGTACGAAAACTATATAGCAATTCTTGAAGAAGTAGAAGATCAAAATTATTGGGAAATAAAAAAAGATATATAAGCTCTACCAAAGTTTTATTACTAACCTATCCTCTTCTTCTTTCTAACAATACCATCATCATTAATCCTAAAATGATCCTTTCGTCGTCATCATCTTTTAATTGCCCAAGTTTTTCTACTTCAAATTTTCTACCCCAAAAAGAAGCTTCTTTTTTTAGTCTTGCTATCTCATTGCCATCATTATCTTTTACAATATATGAAGGATTAAATAAATAGCCCGTAAAAAATCCTAAAATTGGAATTTCTCCCAACACTGAATCAAATACTTTTACCCATCCTTTTTCTTCTCTTATTGTATATTGATGCTCTTGGGAATTATCAAAAATTTCATATTTCGCCTTCCATATTGAAGCCCAACCTTTTCTTGCAATCTTCCCTATTTCAACTCCTTCTCTATCAAAAAATGAATAAGCCGCTGAAAAATCAATCCATTTATTTGCACTGATAGAATTTACTTGGTCGGTCATACTTTCGTCACTAAATATTCTGATGTCTTCTTTTAGTTTAAACATCTTTTGCTTTACATATGCAACCATTTGCCCATTGGCATCTATAGCGGTAAAATCATTGGAAAGCGTTGATAGTTTAAAAATAAATTTCACGGGAAACGTTATGTTCTTCATAGGATTGGTAAATATCTAGAATACGTACTTCAATAATGAAAATGGTGTTTTCTAATTGTTCATTCCAATTAAATATGGAAGTAGAAAAAACAATTTTACAATTGGAACTATGCTTATTTTTAGTCGTTATGGTTCTAGAAGAAGAATTATTTATGAGTACCGCTTTACTAAATATTGCTCTATTTAAAAAATCTCATTTTCTGTAGGTGTCATATATGCATTTGAGAATTTGAATTGCAAAGAGTAACCTTAAACTTAGGCTTGACTGTTCCTTTTAAGTCTTAATGTTTAAATCTTTACTCAACATTATTTTTATACTTTCCTTCCAATATACTGGAGCAATACCAAAAGTTTTTTTTATTTTAGTCATATCCATTACACTCCATTTTGGACGTGTAGCAGGAGTTTTATATTCTATTGAAGGTATTGGAGCTGTCGATATATCTATTTCCATATATTCAAATATATAAGTTGCAAAATCATACCAACTGATTGTTCCTTGCCCCGAATAATTAAAAATATTTCCTCCTTTGACCGTATATTCCTTTGACATGATAGTACTTAGTATTTTCATTGTCGCATTTACGATATCATCAGTATAAGTAGGTGCACCTATTTGATCATCTACTATATTTAAATGTGATTTTTCTTTACCCAATTTCAACATTGTTGTGATAAAATTATTTCCAAAATCTGAGTACACCCACGAGGTGCGCAATATTATCGCTTGACATCCACTATTCATAATTGCGATATCTCCGTCTAATTTTGACTTGGCATATATGCTATCAGGAGTTGTCGGGTCTGATTCTTTCATTGGTGCTTTTGATCCATTATTATACACATAATCAGACGAATAATGAATCAATAAAAACCCTTGCTCTTTGGCTAATCGGGAAAGCACTTTTACACCTTCTGTATTGACAGTATAGGCTTGTTTCTTTTCTATTTCTGCTTTATCAACAGCAGTATAGGCAGCACAGTTAATAATAGCCATTGGGGATATTTTCTCTAATATGGCTACCGTATTCTGCTCATCAGTAATGTCCAAAGCAGTACTATCAAAAAAATAAAACTTAAACGATGGCCAACTATCAACAAGCATCTTAAAGGTTTTACCCAATTGTCCATTTGCCCCAGTTACGATTATGGTGTTCTTGTCCAATGCTACTAATTGTAAGGGGTGTGATTTTTAAATATTGGTTGCACTTTATCTTTTTCAGAAATTATTAAGTCTTTTTCTTCCAATATCCAGTCAATTTCTAAAGCCGGATCATTGTACAGTATGCCAGCCTCTTTAGCAGGAATATAAGGATTGTCAACTTTGTACAAAAACAATGCAGATGCACTCAATACTACATAGCCATGAGCAAGTCCTCTAGGCACAAGGAGTTGCTTTTTATTAGTATCACTTAAAACTATACTAAAAGACTTTCCGTATGACAATGAGTCTTTTCTTAAATCTACAACGACATCCAAAATCTCTCCCTGAGCAACCCTAACCAATTTGGTCTGTGCGACATCACTCGTCTGATAATGTAACCCTCTCAATACTCCTCGAGTACTAAAAGCTTCATTGTCTTGTATCCAATCAAAGTTTAAACCATTATTTTCAAAAACATTCTTGCTATAAGTCTCCATAAAATATCCTCGCTCATCTCCCCATATTTTTGGTTCGATAATTATCAGATCAGCTATGGCAGTCTTTAAAATATTCATATATTATATATAATGGAGTTTTTGAGAACAGTTACTATTTCTCTCTAAAGAATATACTAATAGGTACTCCAGAGAAATCAAAACGATCTCTCATTTTATTTTCTATAAAATTCTTATAATCTTCTCTTACATGTTTAGGGTGATTACAGAAAAAAGCAAATGCAGGATAATATATGGGCAACTGTGTTACATACTTTATCTTAATATATTTCCCTCTGTGAGATGGAGGAGGATTTCGCTCTATGACATCAAGCATTATATCATTCAACTCTGATGTTCTAATTTTTCTCTTTCTATTATCATTTACCTTCATTGCAGCATCAATGGCCTTAAATATTCGTTGCTTTTCCAATACTGAGGTAAATACAATTGGAATATCATTAAACGGAGCTATTCTACGCTTTAGTTCTATTTCAAAATCTCTTGCCGTATTGGTTTCTTTTTCAATTAGATCCCATTTATTTACAACTATTACTACTCCTTTTCTTCTTTTTTGAATAAGCCCAAGAATAGACAAATCCTGAGATTCCAGACCATCTTTTGCATCAATCATCAATAGACATACATCAGCTTGATCTATAGCCTTAACAGCTCTTATAACAGAATAAAACTCTAAGTCTTCATGAACTTTCGCTTTCTTTCTAATTCCTGCAGTATCAATAATATAAAACACATGTCCATATTTATCGTACATCGTATATATAGAATCTCTCGTTGTACCAGGCACATTAGTTACAATATTTCTTTCTTCTCCCAACAATGCGTTAGTCATAGAAGATTTTCCAACATTAGGTTGTCCAACAATAGCAATTTTTGGCAATTCAGCATCAATACCATCATCTGCCTCTTCTGGCAATATATCTGTAATAGCGTCCAATATTTCTCCTGTTCCACTACCAGACACTGAAGATAAAAAGAAGGTATTATCAAATCCTAACCCCCAAAATTCATTTGCCAATAATTGTCGGCTATGATTATCAACCTTATTGACTGCCAAAAAAACTGGTTTTTCTGCCCTTCTCAAAAGATTAGCTATTTCAGCATCAAGGTCTGTAATTCCTGTAGTTACATCCACCATGAAAATTATAATTTCCGCTTCTTCCATAGCGATATGTACTTGTCGTCTAATAGCAGCCTCAAATACATCATCTGACCCATGTACAAAACCTCCAGTATCAACAACAGTAAAGTTCTTTCCATTCCAGTCACTCCAGCCATATATTCTATCTCTAGTTACTCCACTGATATTGTCAGTAATTGCCTTTCTCTGACCGATTAACCTATTAAATAATGTTGATTTACCAACATTTGGTCTTCCTACTATTGCTACTATATGCGACATTGTATTGAATTATTTATTCACTAATTTATTGTAATAATGACTATTAGATAAAATTCCATCTTTTAAAAAATCCACTCTCTTAGTACCTTTCAAAAAAAGTATAATCTAAACTATCAATATTTGTACTAATTACATTAGTTTGGTAAAAGTACAAAAAATAAAAAAGGTGTACTATTTTTCGTAGTACACCTCATTTAGATTGATATTTAATCTATATCTTATGCTAAAGCATTTACGTGCTTTGTCAATTTTGATTTTAAATTTGACGCTTTATTATTGTGCCAAGTGTTTTTCTTCGCTAATCTATCTATCATAGATATAACTTTAGGTAGATATTTTTTTGCATCTGCACTATCTTCGATTTCTCTAAGTTTAGCAATTGCTGTTCTAGCTGCTTTTTTGTAATATCTGTTTCTTAAACGAATTTTAGCGTCTTGTCTTATTCTCTTTAACGCTGACTTATGTTGTGCCATAATACTTTTTTTTTAAATTGGAGTGCAAAAGTACTCCAAAATCACTAAATTAAAAAGTAATTTCATACAAATTTTAAAAAAAAATAATTCTACTTTATTATTCAATTCATTGAAACCCAATCAACAACAATAAATACACTTTTATCAGATATATAAAATCAAAATTCACAAGCTTTTAAGTTCATTGTTTTTACTTAACTACCTTATAGAATCGTCCTACTAATATATTAGATATTAGAATAAATAAACATGAAAAGTTTAAAATGTAGAATACCCGTAGGATAAATTAACATATTAGCACATTTTTTAATATTTTTGCACTTTACTGCCACAATATAATAAAACCGATAGTGAATAACGTTAAATACCATTATCTAACATTTGATTAAGTGTGTAGTATATATTAATAAAAATAAGAAAAATGTTGAAAAAATTATTGTTTACAATCGTTACTACTCTATTAATAGTTGTCAACATCAATGCTCAATCTGATACTGATGTATTGATTACTGTTGGAGATAGTGAGGTCACAGTTGGTGAATTTAAATATATCTACGAAAAAAATAATGGTAAAACTGCTGATTATACTCAGGCAAGCCTCGAAGAATATATAGACTTATACACAAAATTTAAGTTAAAGGTACAAAAGGCAAAAGAGATGAAGTTGGATACGATTGTCTCTCTACAAAAAGAATTAGATGGTTACCGATCTCAATTGGCAAGTTCTTTCTTGACGGATAAAGAAGTTTTTGGAAAACTAATATCTGAAATTTATCAAAGAAAAAAAGAAGATGTAAAAATCAGGCATATTTTATTACAAGCAAAATCTCATGGACCAAACAAGCACAAATCAGCGGCAAAAAATCAGTTGCAAAACATTAAAGAACAACTAAAAGCAGGTAAATCATTCTCTGCAATGGCAAAACAATTTTCTCAGGATAAGAATACTAGCAAATTAGGTGGAAGTATGGGTTTTCTTACAGCTATGTTGCCTTCAGGATTCTATGAATTAGAAAATGCTATGTACGATTTAAAACCTGGAGAAGTATCTGAACCTATAGAAACCAAATTGGGATTTCATTTAATAAAAGTTGATAAAAAACGCCCAGCAAGAGGGGTTCTCCAAGTAGCACATATATTTAAAAAAATTGATAAAACTAAACCTGGAGATGCTGTTAAGGTCAACAAGTTATTAGATAGTCTATATTTAGTTTTACAAAATGGAGGTGACTTTGCCAAATTAACTATGCAGTATTCTGATGACAAAAGCACTGCTAGTAAAGCTGGATTATTGCCTCCATTTGGTATAGGTGTATATGACATTAAATTTGAAAATGAGGCTTTTGCACTGCAGAATGATGGTAATATAAGTAAACCAATAGTAACTTCTGCTGGAATGCATATTCTCAAAAGAATGGATAAGCAAAAACCTAATACTAAGGAACAACTTTCACAAAAATATAAGCAAAAAATTAAAAAATATGATAGGTATGCCATTGCTCAAGACAATATGATTAATAGAATCAAGAGTGCCAGCAAATTTATTGAACATAAGAATGTATTGTCAAATTTTGCAAATTCATTAGACAAAGAATTTTATTCTTATAAATGGAAACCTTCCAAAATTTTGTCAAAAGACCTATTGTTAGCATTCGGTAACGATGCCAAATTTACAATTTCTGACTTTGCTGCATATGCTAAAAAACAAACAAGGTCAAGAAGCCAATTTGACAAAACTAAACCAGTAAAAGAAGCAGTTGATGACATCTATTCCGAGTTTGTAAAAGCAAAAGCTTACGAATATGAACAAAAAAACTTAGAAGATAAATATCCTGAATTTAAAGCTCTTATGAGAGAATATAGTGAAGGTATTTTGTTATTTGAAGCAACTAAAATTAATGTTTGGGACAAAGCAAATCAAGATACTGTAGGACTATATTCGTTTTATGAACAAAATAAAAGTAAATACATCTTTGAAAAGCAAGCCAAAATAGGAAAATACATTATCAATACAACTGAAAAAAATGTAGTCAACAAAATTAAAAAATGTGCAAAAAAACACGACATCCAAAAGACAATGAAACGATTTAATAAAGATGGCGTAGAATTAATAGAATATTCTGAAATGACTGTAGAGCCTGGCAGCAAAGAGCTAGTCGGTCTAAACTATAAAAAGAAATCTGTTTCAGAAACTATCTTTGACGAAAAAAGTAAAAAATCTTCTTTTAAGAAAGTAATTGAAATATTACCTTCAAGAAGAAAATCATTAAAAGAAGCAAGAGGTTATGTTGTGGCTGATTATCAAGATCTACTTGACAGAACATGGATAAATAAGCTTAAAAAAGAATACAAAGTAAAAGTCGCAAAAAACATCTTATCAAGATTGATAAAGAAATAATCTATACCAATGAAACTATTGCAAACGGCAGAAAGAGTATCACAAAAAATATCAGATAATTTTGTATTTCAAAGGTCTCTATTGGCCTATCTTGAAGCTTCGAAAATTATAGCTGGTGATATTTTAGAAATTGGTACCGGTGAAGGCTATGGTATTGAATATTTGGCTCCAAAAGCTAAGACGTACTTAACAATAGACAAATATGTCTCTAAAATAGATCCAAAATTTGAAAATGTAACTTTTCGTCAAATGAATATACCTCCTTTTGAGGGTATTGCAGATAATAGCTTTGACTATGTTGTAAGTTTTCAAGTAATAGAGCATATTGAAGATGATAATCAATATGTTAGTGAAATTTATCGTGTCCTTAAGCCAGGGGGACAATTTATAGTGACTACTCCAAATATAAAAATGAGTATCACTAGAAATCCTTGGCATGTAAGAGAATACACTATCCAAGAATTAATAAACCTGTTAAAAAAATCATTCTCAACAGTAGAAGCCAAAGGTGTATTTGGAAACGAAAAAGCCATGAATTATTATCAAAAAAATGTTGCTTCTGTTAAAAAAATTACAAGATTTGATATTTTTAACTTACAACATCGATTACCTAGACAATTATTGCAAATTCCTTATGACATCTTAAATAGAATCAATAGAAAAAAACTACTTGATCAAAACACAACATTAGTATCTCAAATCCACCACTCAGATTACTATATAAAGAATGCTGATGATCAATGTATTGATCTATTCTATATTTCTACTAAATAATACTTCACTCTCATATTACGACCTAAGTGTTTAGTTAATATTCTGTTAATGCTATATTTATAAATAATATTTTTCCTCAATTGGTGTTTATATATTCCATTCTTACAAGAATTAGAACGAAAAACACCAAATGAAAAACTTTTTCTCTTACGTTTTGGCTGGAATGATAGGCGGTGCAGTTGTAGTTGGTTTCTCAAAAATGGAGGACAAAAACTTAATACACCCTATTAATCAATCGCCAAGTGCCACTTTTGTCGCGGATAAATCATTAAATGCAATTGTTGCAGCTCCATTCGATTTTGTAAAAGCTAGTAAAGCCGCCACAAAAGTTGTAGTGCACATTGTAGCTGAAGAAAGTCAAGCGAAAGCTAACCAACGATATGGGCAAAGAAAAAGAGAATCCCCTTTCGATAATTTTTTCGAACACGATTTTTTTGGTCAAGATTTTTTTCAAGGTCTTAGCAACCCAAAAGGAGAAAGAGGTTCTGGTTCTGGTGTAATCGTCTCCAAAGATGGTTATATAGTGACCAATAATCATGTAGTTGGTTTTGCAGATATAATCCATGTTACTTTAGATGATGGTAGAAAAGTCAAAGCGAGAAAAATTGGTGCAGATCCAACAACAGACCTAGCTGTAATAAAAATTGATATTGATGGTAATCTCCCTGTTTTAGATTTTGCAAATAGCGATAATGTTAAAGTTGGCGAATGGGTTTTAGCTGTTGGTAATCCGTTTAGTTATCTGACATCCACTGTGACTGCAGGTATAGTTAGTGC
This sequence comes from Saprospiraceae bacterium, assembly GCA_036479655.1. Lineage (GTDB taxonomy): Bacteria > Bacteroidota > Bacteroidia > Chitinophagales > Saprospiraceae > CAJXUU01. Next base: position 3,775 of record JAZGFO010000179.1, on the reverse strand, counting down.
CATAGGAAGAGATTTAGACTTAATCAATGAAGACAAATCTATTGAAGAATTTATTCAGACTGACGCCGTTGTAAATCCTGGCAATAGTGGTGGCGCTTTAGTCGATGTAAAAGGGAATATTGTTGGTATCAATACTGCCATTGCAACTCCTACCGGTGTCTATGCGGGATATTCCTTTGCAATACCTTCTAATCTAGTAAAAAGAATTGTTGCTGATATAATTGAAAATGGAAATATTGAAAGGGTCAATTTAGGTGTTCTGGGTTATGATGTGAACAATACCCTTAAAAAAGAATTAGATCTAAAAGCTAATAGTGGTTTTTATGTCGATACTATTGACAAAGGGAGCGCCGCTATGTTTGCAGGAATTTTACCTGGCGATATTATCGTAAATATTGATGGTAGTTCTATATCAAAATTTGACGATATCGTAAAACATATGAAGTATAATAAAGTTGGCGACAAAGTAGCGATCTCAGTATTGAGACAAGGGAAGAAGAAGAAAATAGAAGTAATCCTTAGAAAAAGGAAAGTTTAGGTAATTGACAATAATAATATGTCTTGGAGAAGTCATAAATGAGTAAAAAATTATAAATACGTTTACCTTTTTAAGTTTAAAACGTTGTATAGATAAAGTTGGTTTTTCGTTTTGTTTTGATGACGCCGGTTCTTCTCAAAGAACTGGCGTTTTTTATTTATACTTTTTTATTTCAAACATTCTACTTGAAGATCCAAGAGTTTCAATTTTGATTTCTATAAATTTATCAACAAGGTTTTCAATAATTTGTGGCCATTCTATAAGACAATAATTTCCAGAATCTAAATACTCTTCTATTCCTATATCAAGTGCTTCTTCAATATTATCAAGGCGATATAAATCTATATGATAAAGTAGTCCCTTATCCGTTTGATATTCATTGACTATAGAATATGTTGGACTCGAAACTTTATCTTTACTTCCTAAATAATTTACTAGTTGGTTTACAAAGGTTGTTTTTCCTGTTCCCAAGTCACCATACAAAAAAGCAACTTTATTATCATCGGACATTTTAAGATAAGCTTTCACAACTTTTTCTAGTTCATTCTGATTTGTAATGGTTATTTTCAATTATATCGTTTATAAATTTTTAATAATCTAATCCCTACTGAATGCATACAAAGTTTAGTTTTATTTACTGAATGATAGTTTATATAAAATATAAAAAAGTCATTTATAGTTCCAAAAAACATCTTCTCATTTATTCAGTTCTTTATAAATGTCATTTACCTTACGTTCAATATTTGTTATTTTTTTATCCAAATTATTATTTGATGATAATTTAAGGTCTGAAAAACTAATATGAGCAAAATACTGCCAAATTTCTGCAATGTCAGAAAATCCAATTTCATATGGTGCATAAGCTTCATTGTCAGAGAATAATATTAATTTGTTACTGCTTTTAGACTTATGTACTCGCTTATATACAAGCCCGCTTTCTTGGGTAATAATAACATAAGTCCTGTCATTTACAACTTCTATCAATTGCTCTACATAAGAACACAAAATTATACTGCCAGATTCTATTGGCAACATAGAATCTCCTCTTATCTCAAATCCACGAAATGTACCTTCGGGTAGAATAGGTAAACTAATTTTTGGCAAATCCTTAATATACTCAGGATCATCAAAACTATCTAAGTAGCCTGCTTCCGCCTTTGTTCTAACTAATTCTACATTCTCATTACTTTCAGAATCAACACTAATAGCCAAAATTCTTAGTTCGTTACTCCGCATTATTTCCATATCTTCCTTAGTCAAATCAGTAGAAATTAAATCATCTAATCCCACATCAAATTTTAAAGCCATATTGAGCAATAATTCTAAATTTGGTTCTGTCTTTCCTCTTTCGTAATCACCATAAGTAGTCCTTGCTATTTTTAACTCTTCAGCAATTTCACCTTGGGATATTTTAAGCTTTTTTCTTAAGTATTTTAAATTGGTTGGTAGGTATATCATATGTTATAAGTATTCTTTACAAAGATACTATTCCTAAATACAAAGTCGAATTAATCGTTTGAAATAGTCGAAAATGACGACAAAAAAGAGCGAATCTAACTTTCGTCAAATTCGCTTTTAATTTTTTTGTTCTAAACTGAGTTTTAGTTTACAATTGTAATATCTCCTGATCTCGTTTTAGCACTTCCTTCTTGTACAAAGTCGATAAAGTAAACATATACGCCTGGTTGTAATGCTTTATTCTTAAACTTACCATCCCAGGTTATAGTATTGTCTTTTGCAACAAATTGATTATCTACAGTAAACACTTTATTTCCCCATCTATCATAGATTTTTATAGAATTGACAAGAACATCAGCATCATTACTAAATATTACCCATTCATCATTATTACCATCATTATTAGGCGAGATTACATTTGGAATCTCTACTATAGATATTGGTTCTTCAATTATCTCTGTAACTGTTACAAGGTTAGATGCCATTACAGAGCATCCTTCATTAAAATGTATAATAACAACATACTCTGTGTCCTCATTTGGTGTTTGTGTAATACTAAAACAATCTGGAGCATTACAAATTTCAATACCATTAGCTGTCCATATGATAGAATTAATTGTTTGACCATTAAATACTAAAGGATCAATAGAATATTCTCCACTTTCACCTAAAATCAAATCTACATTACCACTTATTGATGGCGAAGGTTCTGCTACTGCACTCACAATAAAAGAAGTCATTGCAGAACACATATTGTCATCTGTTACTACTACATCATAAGAACCAATTGCTACTTCTACTGACAGATCACTGATTTCTCCATTTAATAATAATTCATAAGTACCAGATCCTCCAGATGGTAACAATTCCACCATTGTTGTGGTTTGGTCATAACAATTTATCTCACCTAATGTGAAATCTACTTCCGGAATATCATATATATCAAATATAATTGACGATGTATAATCACAACCTTCAGATTCTAAATAAGTATATTCAATAGTATGTGAGCCTATTCCTGCAGCAGATGGGTCAAACAACCCGTTCGCATCAACTTCAGTACCTGTCCATGTAATTGTACCCATTTCTATACTTCCTACAACTTCATCTATAATTTGAATTGGTAAAAGATCATCTCCAATACAAAACTCCTGTTGTGTTGCACTCAGTGTTATGTCTATTGTTGGACAAGCTCTTGCTTCACACATTCTGGTCTGCATTACATTGCCACATGCGCACCCACTTACGGCTATTACTTCAATAGCAACTTCTTGTCCCTCTGTCAAATCAGCAACCGTATAACTTGTTTCAGATTGTACACCTTGTGACACACCATCTATAAACACTTCAAACGAAGTAGCACAATCCACTACTGACCAAGAAAAAACAATTTCATCTAAACTTTCATCACAGTCAATAGGATCAAATACCAAGAGCGGTTCTACCGTGATTGACTGAGATATTGTTTCCGATTGACAGTCTCCATTTTCGACTAGCAATTCGATTTCAAAAGTACCATCCGAATTAAAAGTAGTACTATATTCATTCATATTTATACCTTGCACTACTGTTTCACCTCCTGATGTCCAATTTAGCATTTGACTTGATAATTGAGACCCAGTGTACACTAAATTAACTGACTCTCCAATACATATAGTTGCATTATCTACATCAAAAGATGCTGTTGGCTCTGTTGTCAAATTAATCATAACTGAACTTGAACCAGTACATCCTTCTTCTATATATTCTACTATAATATTATAACTGCCTTCAACCAAT
>JAZGFO010000178.1:0-10279 GCA_036479655.1 Saprospiraceae bacterium | reverse complement strand
TCAAAGATAGTAAAAAAATCGAGAAAGGCACATATTGTATCAATAATGGCACGGATAACGATTTTTTATGTCATGTAGTTAGTAGGAATCGATATATAAATCAATAAATATTCGAGATGATGAATTGTTAGCAATATACGAGAACGTACATTCATCAGCCCAATAATGGTATGTATTTATAATTCGAATGCCTTATTCTACGAACAACAATAACAATTAAAAAATTAAAAAAGAACCGTTATATTAATTTAGTCGAACACAATAAAAGTATGTATCACTATTGAACAGCCAAGAATGATCAAGCGGTTTCTATACAACAAATAAAATGGATTGACTAAATGTCAATCCATAGAGAGAAAACCGAAACCTCAGTTTCGGGTGGGCTGATTCAGTACGCTGGTTGGTGTGAGAGGTGCACTGGTGGTCTATTGACCGTCGGCCATCTACTCGATTAGCATCTTTTACTTTACTCCACTACTTCAAATCCAAAATAACCATTAAACTCTACTGATAATTCCAATCACAAGATGTTAAGAATAATAGAACTAAAAATATCATTATAATTTTATTCATTAGTTGGAATTAATTGTGACTCATTTGTCGCTCGACCATTAGATGCGAGATGATTTAAATAGCGTAATTGTCCATTTTGGATAGCTTGAAGTAAATGTTAAATAATCTGGTATCAAATTCACTATTGTTATTGTTCCTATTTTTTGAAGTTTTAGATATTTATTTTGATTCCTATGTATATAATTACTAGCATTAAAAATAGTTTTATCAGAAATTTCAGTTGTTGCTCTACTTGGGTTTTTTAAATGATTAAAATATTTTCATTTTGTTTTTCATTAATGGTTAATTTTAACCAATACCTTTTATTTGCACCTCCCTTTATTTCGACTTTCGAGACAAAGTCAGGGTAATGATATACAGTTTTCTTATTCATACCTTATTAAAGCCTTATTTTTAAACGAGTTACCGTTGTTAAAATGTAGGGCAGAAGTTGTCACCATTATCATAGTCCCCTAAGTATATGATACTTATTTCGAGTGCATTTAGTCCTTTTCTATCTGTGATGAGGTCACCAATACTATGGTCGTAACTAAGTCCAATTAAAAAACTTTTTAATTCGAAGCCTACTGAAGCAACAATAGATTCAACACCAAATCCTTCTTCATTGTTTACCATTCTAAGCCATGGTCCAAAATGGAAGTACTTGCCTTCACTTTCTATAAATTTGTATTTGAAGTTAGTTCCTATATTAATTTCTGTATGTGGTCCTTGAGATAGAAATAGTGCTCTCGGTTGTATTTCCATGGTTTCTCTAGTCCTAAAAGAAGTACTTACATAGCCGGTGATTTTGGCAAATAATGCATTCTTTTTAGTTAAAGCAGGATTAGGATTTTCATTAATCTGGTAGAATGATACTTCCGGAGTAGTAAAATGGGCATAAGAAAAACCTGCCATAAATTTTTTCCCTTTTTGAGGAGCTACATAATAGTTAAGACCTACAATAAAATCTAAAAAGGCAAAATTATTTGCTGGTAATAATTCTCCAGAAGGTAGATTAAAATCATCAATAGAATTAAACTGATCTTGGAAGAACAAATCTTCATAATTTATACTCTTTTGGATTAAACTCATTTGAAATCCAGCACCTAAGTATTGATCATAATCTTTACTCAATGATTTTTGATATGCTCCTACAAATCCAATTTGATTCGTATTGAGATCAAAATCACCAACTTTGTCAGAAAAGAACATAAATCCTGCAGCTGCATAGTCAGGTCTGTTTTTTAAACCTCCAACCTTATATTTTAATTCTCCAGTTGCACCAAATGTTCTAAGCGAATTATCTAATGCTCCTTGCCATTGGTCACGATAGTTTACAGCTACTCGATAAGCACCTCCAGATGTTCCTGCCAAAGCGGGGTTTAAATTTAATGGACTAGCATAAAATTGTGAAAAATGAGGGTCTTGGGCTAAGATTTCAGCGGACATTGTTAGCAACATTATGAGTACTCCTAATCCTGTGATGTGTTTCTGTAAATTAATTTTCATTTTTATCAATATCGATTTCATGAACTATTGTTCGATTTTTTTATTCGTTATCCTATCCAAACGTAAAACTAATCAAAGAAGTTGTTTTTATAGTAAAGGTTGTATATAAAAGCTGTAATTTATTTTTTGGCAAAAATATTGCACTATATTTCTTTTATATTAATATAACAAAACTATTAGTGAAAAAACCTAAAGTTAAAATCCCCAAAACGCATGGTATCTGTAAGGTAAGCGTAGCTCCTATCAGAAAAAAGCCTAACGACGAATCAGAAATGATTTCACAATTGTTGTATGGAGAATTGATAACTGTAATTAATAAAAAAAATAAAAGTTGGGTAAAAGTTAGTTGCGAATGGGACAACTATGTTGGATGGATGGATCCTAAGCAATTGATAGGACTTACAGAAGAAGAATTTGAGAAGCATAAGTTGGATCGTGCTTTTGCTCTTGAGATTGCCCAGCCGATTACTGATGATTCTATATCTTTTCCTATTTTAGCAGCTAGTAGTTTGCCTCGATATGATGGCATGACGTTTAGAATACAAAAACATAAAATTATCTATAGCGGACAAGTAATAACTGCAGATAATGTAGAAATCACTCCAGAGTTATTGATAAAAGTTGCCCGTAAGTATATCAATGCACCTTATCTATGGGGCGGTCGCAGCCCTTTTGGTATTGATTGTTCTGGATTTACCCAAAGTGTATTTAAGATATTTGGTATCAAACTGCCTAGAGATGCTTACCAACAAGCGGATCTTGGTGAGATGGTTGATTTTGTAGCTTCAAGTAACGTAGGGGATATTGCTTTCTTTGTTAATAAAGAGGGTAGGATTCACCATGTCGGTATTATATTGGAGGATAATTATATTATACATGCTGCTGGGATGGTCAGAATAGATAAATTAGATCATTTTGGTATTTATCATAAAGGAAAAAGATCTTATACCCATACTTTGAGATTTATTAAAAGAATTCTCTAATAATATTGCTTTTTCGCATTGCTTTTAGTCACAGCAATTTAAAGTGAAGTATTAATTCAAATTGTAGTCAACTGATCGACTAATTCATTAAAATCGTTCATGTTATCAACTGGCATTTTGCAAGATTTATTTTGACATATATATATCAGTGTCTTGTCTTCCTGTTTTTTCTGTAATAATGGATAATTACTATTTGGTTCTTTACTTGACATAAGTATTTTTTCGGGTAAAAAAACCTTATTTATTTGTGACGCATATTTTTTATGGTTTTCACCTATTACACTTATTTCCATAGGTCCATTATGTTTTGTTATCGATAATGCAAGTAATTCTGCATGATGGAGTGGAGAATCAATTGTTTTTTGGTAGAGTGTATTAACGATTTGTTGACTTAGGTGGGTATATTGCTCATTATCTGTTATTAATCCAATATCATGGAGTATTCCTACCATTGTAGCATTTCCTGAAGGCATCTCTTCGTCAAAAATATCATTTAAATTGTCAATTAATGTATTATCAAGATGTTTGCTGTATTGAAATAGTACAGTCTTTTCTTGAGCAAATTCTTTGACCGTATATGCAGTAAGATTGATAGCTTTTTCTAAATATTTAGTGTTTTGAGACATTGTATATATATCAAGTAGTGCACGATTAAGATAAGAATAATCTCTCAGTGTAGCCTTTCCCGATGTATTTCCTTGATATTGTATTCGATTGAGCTTGTGTGTATCTTTATTATAAAATATATCTAATAATGTATCTATCAATTTCAAACCATTCTGGGCATATTTTTCTATTCCAGTAGCCATGTGCGCATGTGCGAGCGCTGAAACCATAAGTGCGTTCCAACTAAGAATTATTTTTTTGTCAACAAATAGAGGTGTTCGGGTTTGTCTTTTTACTAATAATTGTTTTCTATTTTTGATAAATTGATCACGGATTTGTATTCTGTCTATTCCTTTCTTTCTTGCAAAATCCCAAAGATCATAAGGCTGATATATAATATTGGTTCCCTCCCAATTGCCTTCATTTGTTATGTCATGAAATTCACAAAATAGTGAAGAGTCTTCCTTCAATATATTATCTATATCTGTTTTTGACCACGTATAATTTGCACCTTCTTGATGGTCGCTTTCAGCATCAACAGCAGAATAATATGTGCCTTCAGGAGATTGCATAATATTGTCCAAAAAACCTATAGTGTCGGACAATATTCGTCTGTATTTTGTTTTGTTTTTATATTTGCAGACTTCAGCTATTAATCTAAGATAAAGGGCATTGTCGTATAACATTTTTTCAAAATGTGGAATCTTCCACATTCTATCGGTAGTATATCTAAATATGCCACCTCCTACATGATCATAGAGTCCGCTTTGACTCATTTTATTGAGGGTGAAGAATAATTTTTCTTCAATGTTATTATCTTTTTTAGCAAGATACAAGAGTGATTTAAGCGCTGATAAATTTGGAAATTTTGCACCTGTTCCAAATCCACCATGCTCCCCATCAATTTTTTGAACCATTGTTGATATAGCAACATTAATCCACTCTTGAGTAGTATTCTTTTTGAGCGTATTTCTAGGTATTAAATTTACTTTTTGCCTATTCAATATTCTGTTTCCAATCCGTACTACTGCTTCCTTATTTTCAATGTAGTTGTAGCTTGCATATTGGAGTGCTTGATACCAAGTATATTGGTCGTTGCTTGGAGTTGGCCCAAAGTAGGTGCCACCAAAAAACGGTAATAGATTTGGTGTTAGAAAAAGTGTCAAAGGCCACCCTCCTGATGATCCAAGAGACTTTAATACACCTTGATAGGCTTCATCAAGATCAGGTCTTTCTTCTCTATCTACTTTTATATTGACAAAGTTATGATTCATAAAACGAGCAATTTCTTCGCTTTGAAAACTTTCTCGATTCATCACATGGCACCAATGACATGAAGAATAGCCTATGCTTAGTAGGATTGGTTTATCTAATTCTTTGGCAATCGCCAATGCTTCTGAGCCCCAAGGAAACCAATCTACTGGGTTTGAGGCATGGTTTTTTAGATAGTCACTTGAAGCATTGAGCAATTGATTCATAATGTTTTGATTATGATTCTACCATAATTGATTGCATAAGCATTAGTGATCCACCATTGTAAACATCTGCAATGTCTAAACTTTTTAGATATTCTACTGCTTGTCCACTTCTGTTACCACTTCTACAATAGAATACTTTTTTCCCTTTCATCTCTTTGATGGTATCAATAAAATCGCCAAACTTTGACAACGGCATATTAGTAGCATCAAATATTCGATCAGTCATGTATTCATATGATTCTCTTACGTCAATGATATTTACGTTTTCTTCTTTAAGTATTTCTTGAATATTCATTCTTTTGTGTTTTAAAATTTTTAAAAATAAGCAATATTAAAAAGTAAAAAAGCATTATCCAAGGAAAACCATGCATAATCAAATCCCAATAATCCAATAATTGCATGCCTTTTGCTCCTCCCATTACCCATTTGATCTTTCCCCATAGATGAGGTTCTGGAAAAAATGGAGTAAGTCCAAGTGTAAGACTGGCAATCAGCGCCATTACTAAATTTGATTTGATGTCTTTTTTGCTCATAATTACTTTAAAATATATAACAAAGATAATGTCTTTAATATGTAATTATGTTACTTAAGTTACACATACCATTGGTTGTGGATAGTTTTTTAAGATGTTGTTTAGAATAAAAATTCGTTGCTAATGTTTTAATTGTCTTTACAGATGCATTTTGGCGTGTTCTTCAGATAATATTTAATAATATTGTCATATTTGCAGATATAATTACGACTTATGATAAAATATACTTTGATATTAGTATTTTCTTTTTTTTCTATTGGGCTGTTTTCTCAAGAAAGCGATATAGAGCTGTTTTTTAGTTCTGCTGATGTTTTTTTTCAGCGATATGTATATGATGGGGCAGTCAATTACAAGCGATTAAAGAGCAATACTGCGGAATTAGATAAGCTTACAAAACAGATAAGTAATGTTCGTTTTGATGAAGACAATTCTAAATACAAAAAAGCATTTTACATCAATGCTTATAATATCTTAGTTATTAATAAAATTATCGAATACTATCCGATAAAAACAGTCGAAGAAATAGATAAGTTTTTTAAAAAATATAGATTTAATATAGCAGGAGATGATTTAAATCTTGTGCAAATTGAAAATGAGAAATTACTTGATGCGTTTAATCATGATCCTAGATTGCACTTTGCCTTAGTCTGCGGAGCAATAGATTGTCCCAAAATTGCTGATTATTCTTATACTTGGGATATGCTTGATATTCAATTGGAAGACCAAACATATTTAGCTTTAAATGATGATGAATTTATTAAAAACAGTAAAGGGAAATACTTATTGTCTCAGATTTTTAAATGGTACAGTAGTGATTTTGGGTCGAATACAGAAGAGTTAGTTACATTTATAAATAGGTATAGAGAAGACAAAATTGATTATAAAGATATCGGATACTATAAGTACAATTGGGCATTGAATGAATATCTTAAAAAGAATATAGGAAATAGTGATGTCGAATCACAGTCTGGTTCAAATAATTCTTTTAGATATATTACTGCAGCAGCTCTTCCTAAAGGGACTATTGAAATTAAACAGTTTAATAGTGTTTATTCTCAAAATGATAATAATACAAGGAGCACTTTTTTTACTGCATCAGCTGTGGCATTATATGCTGTTTCAAATTCTTTTAATGTAGGTTTTGTTACTCGATATAGAAAAGTACATAATGATTTACCTTCAACTTCTGCTTTTGATGTTTTTAGTGGTAATATAGAAGGAGCATCAAGGTCAAGATTTACAGCAGTCGGCCCTGCTATTAGGTGGGCTCCAAAGCAGGAATGGGAGAGTTTTTCAATTCAATCATCACTTACTTTTCCAATCGGATCTGAATTGGAAGGTTCTGCAAGTTTGCCTTATATTGATACAAACGGGCCTAATTTTTCAACTCAATTTTGGAACGATAAATCAATTGGTAACAAGTTCTCATTATTTACCGATGTTGGTATATATCTGGAAGATTTTGGATTTGGCGATGATGGGTATGCTAATAGTTTATCTTTTCCAAGTACGGCAATACTGAGTTACTTTCCTTCTAAAAAAATAACAATATATACATTAGCAGGATTTAGTCCTTATGTTGGTTCTCCTTTTGAGTATTATGGTCAGGCTGGGATAGGGTTTAAGTATCAGATATCGCCTAATCTTGAAATTGAACTCCTATCCACTTTGTTTTCAAATAGATATTTGTCAAGTAAAGATGGAAGTGCGAATACTTATAATATTGGATTTAGATATTCAAATAGATAAATCACCGTCTATTGTTTGGCTGAATTTCTTCTCAATTCAATCATTTTGACATATCGTAAAAATACACCCCAACTCATCAAAACACTAACGATAAATCCCCTGTAACCATCTAAAAATCCTAGTTGGACAAAATAGTGCTTTATAAACCGTGAGATTGGTTTTATAAAAAGATAAAATATATTAACGTTTTTTACATTACTGTCATGGTCTTTTGCTGACCATTCTGCATAAGTTTCCATTTTAGCTAAGAAATGCCTTGTGTTTTTATAAGTATAGTGCAAGAGTTTATATTTCATGACACCTACTAAATTGGGGTCATGGACTTCTATTTTGGCATGGACCGCAAGTGATTTGTATTTGTAATCTGCTTTTTTAAATAGTCTAATTACCTTGTCATTTTTCCAAATAAATTTTAATTCTTTTCCAAGAAAAAAATTACGACGATATATCCAGTATGCTGATTTTGTGGGGTTATTTAGCGTGTGATGTATTTCAGTTTTTAGATCATCAGTAACTCGTTCGTCTGCATCTAAGATAAAAACCCACTCATGTGTAGCTTGTGGAATAATCCAGTTTTTTTGAGCTGCAGAATTCTGATATTCATGTTGGATTAGTTTAACTTTTGGGTTTTTGGTTGCAATAGTTACTGTTCTATCAGTGCTAAAAGAGTCAACCACAATAATCTCATCCGCCCAATCAACACTTTTTATTGCTTGAGCTATATGTTGTTCTTCATTATAAGTAGGGATAATTGCTGTTACCTTAGCTGTCATAATCATATAAAAAATATAATAATATCTTGCAAATCTATTGTAATCCTAAGCAGAAATAAAAAGAGGCTATCTCAAATGACATAGCCTCTTTTTATTTTTAAGTCAGAAAAACCTAACTTAAATTTAGTACTTCTAATTTAGCAGGATTTGCTACATTAAACACTCCTTTTTCATATTCAGAAATAAATTCATCTTTCTTAATTCTACTCTTAGCATTACTACTTAGATATTTGAAAGATACAAAGCTTCCTTTAATATCAATTATTTTAATTTTTAACCCTTGCGAAGTCATATGGACAGTATTAATTTGGTATGATGCATCATTGCATATATTACAAGTGTTAAATGCAAATTATAATTCCATTATTTTGTCTTTTTTACTAAAAAAAAACTTGATAAGTGAAAATACAGCACGATTTCACTCAATATAGTCAAAAGTCATGAATAATTGAGTGAATTTTATGCCAATTACCTAGATCTTTTCTGAAAATAGATTTGTCCTTTATAGAAAGAATTTTATACTATAAGTACTAATAATGGGGAAGCTATGAAAACATCTTTATATTTTACGAGTCAAAAAAAAACAGACTATCTCAGTTTTCGAGATAGTCTGTTTTTTTTGTTGAAAAATACGTTTTAATTCACGATGGCTTCTATTCCAAAATTGCTAATAAGTATCTTGCAAAAACTATTTGCCTCAGACATTGTATCAAACTGACCAAGCATGATTTTAAATAAGACTTTTTCATTTCTAAAATCATTAAGAACAACAATTGGCTCCATAAATGTTTCTCTTAATTCATTTACTTTTTTCTGTGCTTTGCTGTAATCTTCATATATACCTACTTGCACACGATAGTTACGTTTTTCTTCCATATCGGTGTATCTTCTATAGTCATTACGACTAATAGCCCACGGATCATCTTCTATTATTTCACTTTTATTGATTCGTTTTGGAGATTTATTGAAATCATGTTTTATGATAATTTTATTCTCTGGCGAGTTATGTAAATTGAGAATACCTATTAAATCGTCTGCAACCATAGTTTGTTCGATTCTTTCTACCATCTTTCCTTTGGAATTTAGGATTAAAATCGTAGGTAAAAAATTGACCTCATATCGATTTTTCATTTGAAAACCCTCAATGTCATCAATATCTACTTTTATAGATATAAAGTCTTTGTTTAGAGAGGTGACAACTCTCGTGTCAGTAAATGTGGTCTGTTCCATCCATTTACATGGCGTACACCAACTGGCATAAAAATCCATAAATACTAATTTTCCTTCCTCACTTGCCTTACGTAATGCTTCATCTACTTTCTCGTTAGAAAAAATAATAGAACCATCATTTGCCTCAATATTTGATGAGGAAAGTAAGATTACCATTGATACTGTGGCTATTAATAAGCCTTTATTTATATATGCTCTCATAACTATTATATTAAATCGTTAATTTATTCTATAATAGTATTTGCAAAATGCGTACCAAACTAGGTTAGTTACATATTATTGTTTTAAATAATGTAAAATTTAGTTTAAACATATTTTTTGACGCAATGTGTATTTGTATTTATAGTAGTGAATTATGCATTGTTAATAGATGCAATGTGATTACATGTATTTTTTTATTAATATTTTGTTAATTAGAATCCTATCTTCAATTTGAAAATTATTATTGCTATTTATTTATTAAATATTTACTATATTTTTACATTTATTAGCCTTGATACTCATAGAATGTGGGATTATAGCCTATATTTTATTAATATTATAAAAACAATAAAAACGAAATGCTGCTATTTATGATTTAACCTTATCTTGCGTTTTTATTGATAGAAAATATATACAAAAATTGTTTTCAAAAAAGCAAAAAGTAAAAATAAGATGGGAAAGATAAAAGCAGCAATAACAGGAGTTGCAAAATATGTACCTGAAACGCTATTGACAAATGCCGATTTAGAAAAAATGGTAGATACCAATGATGAGTGGATCGTATCAAGAACAGGGATTAAGCAAAGACATATATTGAAAGAGCCTGGAAAAGCTACTTCAGATATGGGGGTGGAAATGGTAAAAAAACTATTAACAAAAACCAA
>JAZGFO010000177.1:0-40229 GCA_036479655.1 Saprospiraceae bacterium | reverse complement strand
CTATCCAAAATCTGGAGGTGGTGGAGGTCACGGTAATACTAATTTTGATGGCACATTTGCTGGGCCAGTTGCAAGAGATGTAGAATTGGTACTTACTGTAGGGAATTATTATTGTAATTTTACATCTCCTGTTTATGAAGAGGACATTGGTCCTTTTACGCAAGATACTGATATTGGAGATATTGTAGTAGAGATAAATAATGATGAAACGCTAAAAGTTATTGGAACTTTAGTCAACTGCGACTTAGAGCCGGTATCAAATGGATATGTAAGTATATTGGGTCATTACATTTTTATTGATGATGGTGTTATTGATTTGTCTATTCCATACTGTAATGAAAATATTCAACCAATTATGGTTGGTTCAGATCTTGATGCCTTGACGATGTCATCTCAACTTATATTGGACTATGATATTGATAACACTATTGGTGTATTGAGTGCTTGTGAGCAAGAAATAAATCATTTTACTATGAATTGTGATGCTTTGAATTATCACGAAACGGCTTTGTTCGAACTGTTTTCTTTTGCTTCTAAAGATAGTCTTTCTATTATTTATCAAAAAGAGTGTTATGGTTATCATTTAGGAGGGGAATTCGAAGAGGTGTTTTACATAGCATACAATGATGCTCAGGAAGATTATAGTGAAGCAGAATTTACTATTAAAAAAGCTCTTATATCAGTTGGAGCACAAGGAGAGCAAATTGCATCCGATCTAAATGTACCTACTAATACTGTAAATATTATTGAGTATAATGCAACTGATAACTTTATCCGAGGAGTATTCCAGGTAGTTATGAAAGATCAATCAAATGTAGCATATGATTATTATGGTACATTTAAATTACAAGTGAATTAAAAATTGACAGAAACAAATCTCATAGCAAATTGTATTTTGGGTGAAAGAAAAGCTCAAAAAAAACTTTATGAACAATATAGTGGGCAGATGTATAGCATCTGCCTACGCTATTGTAAAGATTGCAGCTCAGCATCTGATGCTTTGCAAATGGGATTTATAAAAATATTTAAAAATATTCATAAATTTAGAAATGATGGAAGCTTAGGTGGATGGATTAGAAGAATAATAATAAATGAGTCATTGGGTATTCTTAGAATTGCAAAGAGCAAATTTACGCATGACTTAGAAGCTGTCAATGATATTGACATGAGCGTTGAAATTGATTTAGATTTTGACGACTTTAATTACAAAAGGATGATAAACTTAATTAATCAAATGCCAGACGGATATAGAGCTGTATTCTCAATGGCAGTATTAGATAATCTTAGTCATAGAGAAATAGGAGAAATTCTTAATATTACAGAGAATACATCTAGATCTCAGTTGTTGAGAGCAAGAAAAATGATGCAAGAAAAAATCTTGTCAGACAATTATCTTGTAAGTGAATATCACGATAGAATTAAAAACAAGTAGAATGAAGAAGTATAAGGATATAGAGCAAAAAATGAATCAACTGGCTAATGAGCATAGTGTACCACCACCAGTTATGGTGTGGGACGAAATAGATAAGTCATTTGGAGCACAATATGGTAGTAGAGGTTTGTGGTTTGGATCATTGTTAGGATTGATATTAATTGGAGTTTTCTCGTTTGTGTTGCTAACTGATGCAAATAATAATACTACGGTAATAAATGCTAAGAAAAGGACTGAAAGTAAAATATTGACTAATAATTTTAATGCCAACAGAGAGAATCAACTCCCGAATATAAGTTCTAATAAAAACAAATCTCCAATACAACTTGATGACACTAAAAATAGTGTTATAAAAAAAGCATCAAACAGTAGTCGCGATGAAAATAGTAAGCAATTGACACCAATAGAATCAAATACTATAATAAACAGAGATACTAAAAATAGTAAGTCAGATAGTGATTATTATATCACTCCAAATATCATTAAAAAAACAAATGTTACAATTAGTAATAATTCATTAGCAAGAAGACAAAATATATCAAGCGAAAGTAAAAAAGGTGCAATTGATTATGCTCAAAAATCGTCAATTGAAAATACGGTTACAAATACACTGTCAGAACCAACATTGTCAAGAGAAATTCTTCTTTTTGAAGAGATTGAAACGTTAAAAAGTATTTTAAAAATATCCACTCCTGAACTAATTGCTAAAGATGTAGAATGTCCTTCATTTGAAAATAAAAACAAGCATATTCCATTATTTGCAGAAATAAATGGAATCATTGGCAGCCCCAATAAACAATTGACAGCTATAGAAAGTTCAACGTTGTTAGATAATAGAAATCTATCTGAAACGGATTGGTATATGTGGGGAGGTAATATTGGATTAGGTGTCAATATAACTCCTAATATCTATGCTGGTGTAGGATTAGAATGGTCACAAACAAAAGACAAATTTCTTAAAAAACAAGATGCACTAACTAAAGTCATTATCTCTTTTGATCCAAAAACTAATCAGCCAATAGATACTTCCTACGTCACAGGATTACTTATAAATAAAGGGGAAATTAAATATAACATGCTTGATATTCCTGTATATGCAGGTGTCACCAAGAATTTTGGTACTTGGGATTTTGGATTAGAATTAGGTGCACTCTTCAATATGTCATTTAGTGCAGAGGGTAAGATAATCAATCAAAATCAAGATGTATCAAGGATAAGTCAGGAAGCTCCTATTTATAAAGATAAGATAGGAATGGGTATTAGAGGTTCATTAGTTATCCGTAAGTATTTAGGAAATGGAATTGCATTACAAGTTAAACCAACTTATAAAACCTATCTAAATGAAATACAAAACTCTAATTACAATCTAAATACAAAACTGAGTATGGTGAGAGTTGATATAGGGTTTAGAAAAGACTTTTAACCGTAAAGATGTAATAATGATCTTATCATTTACTACAACAATAATTTAAATTACTTTGTGCTTAATAATTAATTGATATTATAGATATATGTTATATATTGTAATTAATTAAATATTTAATTCATGAAGGTTTACATTGTTACGATTACATTACTGTTGATTGGTGTATCAAACATCAAAAGTCAAGTAACATTTACAGATGGCACAAAAAACATTTTAGGAGATAAAAACATACACAGCACCATTTGTATCGCTGTTGATGATGTCAATAGTGATGGCAGAGATGATCTGATACTTCTTGATGCAGGAAAATACTTAAAAATATTTACTCAAGGGGATTTTATGCAACCGTTTGACTATAAGTTACACAATCAAGTAAGCGCAAATGGGGACTGGGCAATTGTCACTGGAGATTTAAATAATAATGGAGTCCCAGAAATATTGTCTAGTGGAGTTGAAAATGGTACTGCTGTGCTTTTTAAAAAGGATGGAAAGTATAAGACCAAATACAATACACAATCTATATTTAGCCAAAATTCAAATTTGGTAGATATAAACAATGATGGTTTTTTAGATTTTTTTGTATGTAATGACGATGGAGAGAATCTTATTTATATCAATGACGGAGCAGGGAATCTTGAGCCTCAAAAAATTATAGATTTTAAAACAAGTAATGAGGATGATATGTCTGGTAATTACTCATCAATCTTTACAGATATAGACAATGATGGAGATTTAGATCTATATATTGCCAAGTGTAGAGCTGGTGTGAATAATCCAAACGATAGAAGAAGGATCAATACCTTATATATTAATAATGGCGATGGCACTTATTTTGAAAATGCGGAATCCTATGGTATAGCTAGTGGTGAGCAGTCATGGTCTGTAGATTTTGGAGATGTGGATAATGATGGAGACATGGATATGTTTGTTGCTAACCATACAAATACACATGAATTAATGATAAATGACGGGAATGGACATTTTGATTCATTTCAATACTTAAATGAAAAAATATCAAGTGGCACATTTCAAAGTTATTTTGCAGATTTTGATAATAATGGGTGGTTAGATATATTTATATGTGGTGGTTCTGAAAATCTCATTATTTATAATGACAATATGGTATTCACAAAATCAGTTTATTTAAAATCTAATTCGACATTTAGTGCTGCAATTGGTGATTTTAATGATGATGGGTTTCTTGATATTTATAAAGGACATGCTTCAGATTTTGATATTGTTGGTTTGAATCATGATATTGCACTAATTAATGAAGGAAACTCCAATAACTTTGTTGATATAACATTAATAGGTACAGATAGTAATCATGATGGAATAGGTGCTAAGGTATATATCCATCATGCCAATGGAGTACAAACAAGAGAAATAACTGCTGGTAAGAGCTATGGAATTATGAATAGTACAGTTGCTCATTTTGGTCTTAAGAATGATAGCTGGATTGAAAAAATTATCGTCTTGTGGCCTTCTGGGAATATAACTACCTTAGATGATGGATATGATGTTAATACAAAATATACAATCCAAGAAAATGGCTGCTTTACACAAAAGTATAGGATGACTGATTATATATTATGTGATGGTGAATCTATAGAAATTGAAATTCCAAATATCCATGACAAATACCTTTGGTCAAATGGAGCTGAAACCAAGTCTATTAGTGTAGATTCACCTGGTCTTTTTTCATTTACTGTTTGGGATGGAATATGTAAAACTGAGAGTTATTATTTTAAGGTCATTTATAAACCTAATTTCAATTCCTCTAACATTGTTGATAAATTGGAAAGTTTTACTTGTTTGAATGAAGAAACCTTGTTGTCTGCTGTTCCTGGATGGCAATATTTATGGTCAACGGGAGAGACTGCTGATGCCATTGTAGCATCTGATGAAGGTGAATATACTGTAACAGTATCTACAAATTGTAGCACTATAGTATCAGATACGATTACATCTTATAAATATGCTAATTCCGAAACTATAACAAATAGTGACACGGTAATTAATGAGGGAGTTAGTGAACTTATGTTAAAGGCAAACGGGAATAATCCACAATGGTTTCTAAACGAAAAAAGTATTCTACCTTTCGCCACAGGAAATACTGTATCTGTTTTTGCCATTCATAATGATACTACTTTTTTTGTAGAAAATGGTACTGTTAATTATGGAATACAAGAATATATAATGCCTATAGTGCCTCTTAATATTGCCAATGACACTTTATTATATACAAAGAATGATACTATCCGTTTTAGTGTCTTTGATGATATTGAGTTACAATCTTTTGATGTAAGAACACAAGTTGAAGGCACTAGGTCTATTGTCATTAAAGGAAAGGATGGTATAGTAGTATTCCAATATGAAAACCTTTTTTCTGTCGGAAAGACTACAGTAATGATTGATAAGAAATTAAAAAAAGGGGAGTACAAGATATATACAAATATGGATACTAATATGGAACAGTTAGGTTCCGCACATCCTCAATTTTCTAGTACTAATAGTTATACATCATCGGAAAAGTCAAAACATGGATATTTTAATATATCAGATAGTAAGTTATATGAAGATAGATCCCCCTATTTCTTTAATTGGAAGATTAATTATGGAGCTTACTATTGCGCAGAAAGAGTGGCAGTTAATGTACATGTCAATCCAGTAAACACAATAGAACTTACTCATACTCTATTGTCAGTTTTTCCAAATCCTAACAATGGAATCCTATATATATCAACTGAAATGGAATATCCAGTTGATGTTGAAATATTTGATAACGTGGGCAGAAAAGTTTTAGCTGAATCAATTGAAACTACAGATAATTCTACAATAAATCATAACTTATCTACTGGAATATATACGATAAAAATTAAATCAGATGAGGAAATTGGAAATACTCAAATAATTGTAATTAAAGATTAGAAAATGGATTTTGGACACTATATTGATTTATTTATTAATGGGTATTCAGGCTATGCTGAATATCTCTGGAAGGATATCACGCATCCAAGTATTAGATCTTATTTTTATTGGCTTATAGGGATTTCGTTGTTCTTCTTTATGTTAGAAGTACTAATACCGTGGAGAAAAAAACAATCGATAATAAGAAAAGACTTTTGGTTAGATGCTTTCTATATGTTTTTCAATTTTTTCTTATTTAGTCTAATTATATACAATGCTGCATCTGATGTAGTAGTCAATCTGTTTAATGATGGGATATTAAGTATTTCAGGATTTGATTTGTCAAAGTCTAATCCGATGCAATATTGGCCAGCATGGTCTATTCTGATTGTTGGCTTTTTACTTAGAGATTTTGTGCAATGGTGGGTTCATCGATTATTACATTTTTCTTCCAGATTATGGAATTTTCACAAAGTGCACCATTCTGTAGAAGAGATGGGCTTTGCAGCACATTTACGATATCATTGGATGGAAAATGTTATATATAGAACGATAGAATATATTCCATTAGCATTAATGGGTATTGGGTTACACGATTTTTTTATAATTCATATATTCACAGTAGCTTGGGGACATTACAATCATTCTAATATAAGCATTGGAGGTAAGGTCAGCGGTGCTGTGTTAGGTGGGCTAATAGGTGTGATATTTGCATTTGGATTATTTGATTTGACAGTGTTTTCTGATGTTAGTTTTATCATGTCAATAGCAATAATTTTTGGAGGTGTTTTACTTGGTGCTTTTGTTTTAGGACCTATTATGCCAAAGTTATTTAATAGCCCAGAAATGCATTTATGGCATCATGCTCATGATCTACCTAAAGAACAACAAACGGGTATAAATTTTGGTATTACATTAGCGATATGGGATTACATTTTTGGTACAGACTATATTCCAGATAATAGCGGAGATATAAAGTTAGGATTCCCAGGTGTTGATGAGTTTCCTGAGGGTTTTATTGGTCAATCTACTTATGGAATTAAGTAAGTAGATTCACTATGTTATTAGTAGTTTCGACTAACTATTGTACGTATTTGTTATAAATATCTAAAACTGTATTTTTACCTTTTTGATCAAATGTGGTGTTGTAGTTTTCGGTGCTACACCCTACAGAATTTTGAGTGATAATCACGTCAAATTGATTTAGAATAGATTTAACTTGGTTTTCTATGCGACTTTGTGTTTCCTTTTCGATAATACCAACATTGGTATATTGATTGTCAGTAATAATAACATCTCTGCCATCTAACCACTTAGCTTTAATCCCATTAGATTGGCAATAATAATATAGTATTTTGGAAGATACTAACTCACCAATGGATACTATTTGATCATGAATATATTCATAACTATCTTGGACATCATCCTCCAATAGCCAATCTATTTCTACAAACATATCATGGATTTCTGATTGTACATCTTGATTGTCTATACTTAACTCACTTAGTAAAGAAGTATGGATGGTTTTAATTTTTTGAAGTAGGACTTTAGTTGGTCTTTTTTCATAGAATGTCAATGATAATTCTACAAGCAGCTCCCTCACGTCTGTCAATGAACTGACAAGTATCAAAGTGCCCGTATTATCAAATTGTGATAGCAATAGATCAAAGTCTGGTTGTGATTTGAGAGCATCACTTTCTATGTTCCAAATTTTAGAATTGGTCATTTTTTTGTTTTTTTAAATCAACACTTGTTATTTTATGATAGGTTGAATACTTGTACTATCATTTAGTTGAATTAACTGAGGAGCAAGTGGTCTATTTGGCTTTTTTGGAAAATACAATGTATCATTAGCATGAAGATTCATCATTTCTGCTACTATACTATCTGTGTACAGAATCGCTTCTTCAATTGCTTCTTTTTTACACTTATCTAATAGCCGATTTCTATATTTAGTCAATCTTTTATCCAATTCTTTATCAATCAGTGACTGTGGTGTTTCATCTTGATAGTTTCCTTCTGATTGAATCTCAAATGATGAAAATATCGTAATTACAATACTGCATATTATGACAAATGCTACTATATAATTTTGAAAAGGTTTAATTCTAATTTTCACTTTCTAATATTGTTTTTATCTCTTTTATATAAGCTGTCATCAAAGAATCTACAGCATTGTCATAGATTTCTTTGTGCAAATGAATACATACTGAATCTACTTCTTTTCGAAGGTAAGATACTTTTTTAGCATATATGCTATCTACTATTTTTTTTTCAGAGGACGTTAATGTTGTTCGTTCTATATCTTCACAGCTATAGAATAGCAATACAGATGATAACAATATTAATAATAAATAACTATATTTCATTAGTTCTCCTTTTCCTTAATTCAAAATTTTGGCCTAAATAGACTTTTCGCACCATTTCATCTTGGGCTAATTCTTCTGCTGTACCAGCTTTTAATATTTTTCCTTCAAACATTAGGTATGCTCTATCAGTGATTGATAAAGTTTCTTGTACATTATGATCGGTAATCAATATACCAATATTTTTATTTTTTAATTTTTCTACAATATATTGAATATCTTCTACAGCTATGGGGTCAATTCCTGCAAATGGTTCGTCAAGGAGTATAAACTTTGGATTTGAGGCTAAAGCCCTTGCAATCTCAGTTCTCCTTCGTTCACCACCTGACAAGGAGTCTCCTACATTTTTTCTGACTTTATGAAGACCAAATTCATCAAGAAGGGATTCCAGTTTTTCTGCCTGTTCAGCTTTACTTAATGCTGTCATTTCTAGTATTGCAGATATATTATCTTCCACACTTAATTTTCTGAAGACTGATGGCTCTTGAGGTAAGTAACCTAATCCTTTTTGTGCTCTTTTGTACATTGCCAATTTGGTGATATCTTCATTATCCAAAAACACATTACCACCATTAGGTTTGACAAAGCCTACGATCATATAAAAAGTTGTTGTTTTACCTGCTCCGTTAGGCCCTAACAATCCAACAATCTCTCCCTGATTTACTACAATATCTACAGATTGGACCACTGTTCTAGCTCCATATCTCTTCATTAATTTTTCTCCTCTTAATTGCATTTTATTTATTGTCATTAACGTTATAAATGTAAAATTGTAATTATTTTGTCCCTATTATACTAATTGGCAGTCAAGTATTTATTTTTCACCAATTGGTAAATGCGTCATTAAAAACTTGGTCAGTTATTTCAATAAAAATATCATTTATAAATCCATCTTGGAGTTCGTTTAGATCAGCAGAAGGATCAAATGGAATACCAAAACTAAAAGTTTTTGTCCAAGTATCATCATCATCTTTTGTATTGAGATATTCTACTTTTACCGAGATAGTTAATTTATTTAAGGCAACTTCATTGTTTTGATTACTTGCTTCATTAGATATATTAAATCTTGTAATATCACATATAAATTCAATGTCAGAATTTCTTTCTGATTCAATAAGACTTGATTGAGACCTTATTACCTTTCTCAATTGCTCTAAAAATTTTTCAGGAATATCCGGTGGGGCATTTCGAGTATCTGATAAGATAACATCATGTACATAGTATGTTTTTATATCTGAAGGTATGCTAATACCTTTAAATGAATAACATCCTAAAAGGACTTGAGAAATAAAAAGTAAAATAATATATTTATATTTCATGTAGATCAATTTCTATATTATAACGAATAAATTTAGTTCAATTATCTATTTCGTATTGTTTTATTTTTCTATATAATGTTCGTTCTGATATTCCTAATTCAATAGCAGCATCTTTTCTTCTTCCTCTATGTTTCTTTAATGCTTTAGTAATCATATCTTTTTCCATCATTTCCAATGAAAGATTTTCTTCAACAATTTCGGATTTTTCGTAAGCAATTTGCCCAGTATTATCTAATAATATTGGCTTTTGATTTTCGTATTCCGACATTGGATACAACGATTGACCTTCATTTGTAGGTTCTGTATTATTTTGTCTTTCATTTTTTATATAAGAATCCAATGCACTAGTAGAGCGAGCTAAACTCTGGATATTTGGAACATTTAAATCATTTGTATTGATTAATTCATAGACAAGAGATTTAAGATCATTGAGGTCAGATTTCATCTCTAATAAAAACTTAAATAATAATTCTCTTTCTTCAAATCCTGAATTTGATTTACTTTGTTTCTCTGAGATAACGGGCAAATTTCTTTTCAATAAATGCGGAGCAATAGTAATTAATGCTTCTGCCGTAATTAATCTTTCATCAGCCATTACAGACAATTGTTCTACAAGATTTTTTAATTCTCTAATATTACCTGGCCACCTGTAATTCTCTATTACCAACTGTGCTCGATCATCAAGCGAAATTGTCTGTGCACGATATTTTTCACCAAAATCAATGGCAAATTTTCTGAAAAGCATATATATGTCTTCCTTTCTTTCTTCAAGTGCGGGTACCATTATTGGTACTGTATTTAACCGATAGTATAAGTCTTCTCTAAATTTTCCTTTTTCTATCTTTGCTCTAAGACTAGAATTTGTCGCCGCTATAATTCGTATATCCGTTTTTAATATCTTACTTGCTCCTACTTTTATAAATTCTCCCGATTCCAAAACCCTTAACAAGTATGCTTGAGTATCAAGTGGCATTTCGCCAATCTCATCTAAAAATATTGTGCCTCCATTGACGGTTTCAAAATAACCTTGACGTTCTGATGATGCTCCTGTAAAAGATCCTTTTTCGTGACCAAATAATTCAGAATTGATAGTGCCTTCTGGTATTGCTCCACAGTTGATAGCAATAAATTTGTTGTGCTTTCGCTTACTTAATCCATGAATAATTTTAGAAAACACTTCTTTTCCTACACCGCTTTCTCCTTGGACAAGTACTGACAAATCAGTGTGTGCTACACGCTCAGCTGTTTGCAATGCTCTGTCCAGCAATTCTGATTTTCCAATTATTCCAAACCTTTGTTTAATCCCTTGTAATGTCATTTTTTAAACTCTATGTTTATTGTATGTGTTCACTTTCGTTTTGGATTGACCCATTAATATTGAAAGTACAAATAATGGCAATCCAAAAGAGATGGTACTGATATATCCTTTATTCCAAAATATACTAGTCATTAATGCAATTAGTGCTATTGTACCTAATATATACATCATTAGACCCATGTTATTACTTTCAGCTATTGTTTGATTTACATGTAGCTTTTGATCTGAAATACAGAAAGAACATTGTGCCATAAAGGTTTCACTTTTTTTATCAGACAATTCATATCTTGAGATTGCATTTGTCTTAATAATTGGATACTTTTTACAGTTTTTACACAGATATTTTATTTTCATGGATTACATTTATATATTGACGGCAATGCCTATAAGTGTTGCCATCGATGCTGATTGTATCTTGACATCTATATAATCTCCCGGCTTATATCCATCAACTTTTGGAAAAATCACTTTTTTATTATGCTCGTTTCTGCCCTTGTAATCTTGGTCTGACCGTTTACTATTACTTTCTATCAATACACTAAATATCTCTCCTATGTCCTTATTGTTGTGGGCTATTGATATTTCTCGTTGTACAGCTATGACTTCTGCTAATCTTCGTTTTTTTACTTCTAATGTAATGTCATCTTCATATTTTCTTGCTGCCAAAGTACCGGGTCGTTCGGAATAGTAAAACATATAGGAGCTACTAAAATTTGCCCATTTCATCAAACTAATCGTATCTTGATGTTCTTCTTCTGTCTCTGTACAAAACCCTGTTATTGTGTCTGACGATATTGCACAACCAGGAATTATACGTCTTATTGCTTCAATTCTATTTTTATACCATTCTCTTGTATATGTCCTATTCATTAATTTTAATACCCGATCATTCCCAGACTGAATTGGTAAATGGATATAATTACAAATATTATCATGATTGGCTATTGTGTGTAACACATCGTCACATATATCTTTGGGGTGAGAAGTCGAAAACCTAATTCGTAATGTTGGAGCTACTTCTGCAACTAACGCTAGTAAATTTGAAAATGTAACTTCTTTATTATTTTCAGGGTTAGTCCATTTATAGGAATCTACATTTTGTCCTAATAGATTTACTTCTTTATAACCCCTGTCATACATTTCTTGAGCTTCTGCAACTATAGTATAAGCATTTCTTGATCTTTCTCTTCCTCGTGTAAATGGGACTACACAAAATGAACACATATTATCACACCCTCTCATAATAGAAATATACCCAGATACACCATTATTATCCAATCGCATAGGGGATATGTCAGCATATGTCTCTTCTCTACTCAAAAGCACATTTATTCCTTTTTGACCTCCTTCTATACCTTCCAATAATTTGGGCAAAGATCGATATGCGTCTGGGCCGACAACCATATCAACCAATTTTTCTTCTTCAAGAAATTTTTCTTTTAATCTTTCTGCCATACACCCCAATACTCCAATCATTGTGCTCGGTCTATTTCTTTTTACTTTATTAAATTCTTTTAACCTTCTTCGGACTGTTTGTTCTGCCTTTTCCCTAATAGAACAGGTGTTGATTAACAATAAGTCAGAACTATGAATGTCTTTAGTAGGAGCATATCCTGCTGTGCCAAGAATAGAAGCTACAATTTCTGAATCAGAAAAATTCATTGCACAACCATAACTCTCAATATAAAAAAACTTTGAGGATGTCTCTAATGTCTTACCTTCAAAAATTTCTCCTTGCTTTTCTTCTATTATCTCTTTATTAAGCCCCTGAATTGTAGAATTGGTATCGGACATTTTCTATTATTTTATATCAAGGCTTTTTGCCTTAGCTCATGTTTAATTCCTAAATTGTAATTTGAATACAAAGATATTTAAAAATACATAGAAATGACATTTTGTCATGTGCAAAATTGGGAATTATATGAAATGTTACTTTTTTACACGCTATGTTACTTACACTAATACAATGTATGAACTGCGAATAGTGATGTCAAGCATTCTTTCAGGTATATATGGAGTCAGATGTTGCTCATATGATTTGATCAATGTTTTATGTGAATGATAGTAATTGTTGGCACTTTTATTGCATCTATACTTAAAATATTTGACATCTATGGAAAACACAAAATATACCCCTTCAAGAGCTCAAGCTTCAAGGTCTGCAATTCAGAAACTTCATGTAAGTATGAGCCATTTGTTCATGAGAGGTATATATAAGCCTTTAGGTGTGTCTGGGGAAATTATGATTAATTCTATGCTCGAATTAGAACCTGAAATTTATGGTTCTATTGGAGATGAAGAACGTATAGAATTAACAGGATTAATATACATATTTCAACGTCTACCGCTAGGAATTGAAGCATGTAGATTTATCAAATTTATAAGTAGAGAGGGTTTTGAAAAAAGTAATTTTGAAGTTATCGTGCCTTCCAAAAGAAGAAGAAATTGCTATAAAGTTGATGACCAACAGATGTATATTGAAATGACAAGGGGAAAAAGTGATGTCTATGATGTCCTTACGCACCTTACATTTATGTATATTGAAGCGGAAAAAATAAGAAAAAATGCATTAGATGGTAAAGGTAGACCAACTATAGCTTGGTCAATGGTAAAAGATATTGCTGAAAAAATAAAAACAGGAAAAGAGTTTAACGAAGAAGTAGGTTTTACATATCTGAGTACATTACTGGGGAGAACTTATGACGAAACAGTTAAAGCATGTTCTGAATTTGACAATGCGGAAGGGGTGAATAGTCTATTTGAAATCACTTACTGGTTGGGACAAAGGTCAATTGAAGAGTATTTAGATAATATCGATAGGGAAATAACCTTTTCTTCAGCGCTTAGAGAAATGTTGGGCCATCATATTTATGGTACCAATTGGGCTAATCAGATAAAACAATATCTTTTTGATAACAATTTAATTGAAAAAGAAACACACATTATTAGCTCAAACCTTCATAGTGTATTGAATAGTTTGTTTGGTAATAAAGTATTGAATACAAAAAACAAATTTTCTAATATTGAAGAAATAGCAGAAGAGCTAAGTAAGTCTGGAAATAAAGTAAAAAGGGAAACGATAAGGAAATATGCAATCAAAAATGGTATGGTCGAATTGTTTGACAACAATGGTACAAATATAACAGTTCAAATATTTGATTGTAGTAAAATAAACACTTCTGATATATCACCAGAGATAAAATATAATAATACGATATCTGATAAAGTAATTATTGTAATGGATTATGCATTTGGTCAGCAAGCTTTTGAGACAATGGACGAATTGCTAAAACCCTATGAATTTGAAAATAAGAAAATAAATTTGAATATTGCTTCGGTTAATATTATGGGTAAAGCAGGTATATTATGCGGTGTCAAAAGTGATATAATGATTCCCGATTCACATATTTTTGAAGGGAGTGCAGATA
Source organism: Saprospiraceae bacterium (assembly GCA_036479655.1). Lineage (GTDB taxonomy): Bacteria > Bacteroidota > Bacteroidia > Chitinophagales > Saprospiraceae > CAJXUU01. Next base: position 26,030 of record JAZGFO010000177.1, on the reverse strand, counting down.
ATTATTATTTTAAAAATGCCCTAAATGTAAGCGATTTTGACGATTCTGAACTCTCAATATTTGAAGGGTCTATGATTACGGTATTAGGTACATCACTCCAAAATAAAGACATTTTAAGATATTTTCTTAAATCGTCTTGGGGAGCCATAGGATTAGAAATGGAAGGTGCTCATTATCAAAAGGCAATACAATCTGCTTCGAAAATAAGAAAATCAATATCTTCAGATGTAAAAATAAGGTATGCATATTATGCCTCGGATAATCCATTAGAAACAGGGAGTACTTTAGCTTCAGGTAGTCTTGGTCTAGGTGGAGTAAAACCGACCTATATGATAACAATAGCAATATTAAATGGAGTATTTAAACAATAATTTAAGCAGAAAAGCTTGACCCACAACCACAGTTTTCTGTTGCATTTGGATTGTTGAATACAAATCCTCTATTATCTAAGCCTTCTAACCAATCAATCTCCATTCCTAAAAGATACATAGATTGTGCTTTTTCAATAAATACATTCATTCCTTCTAAGACAAATGATAAGTCTTTATCTTTTCTCTCGTCAAATCCTAAAACATATGAAAAACCAGAACATCCTCCACCTTTTACGCCAACTCTAAGTCCGTCATTGCTAGATACACCTTGCTCTTGCATGATTCTTTTTAATTGATCCATAGCACTTGAAGTAATAGTTATTGTCGTGGTTGGTGTTGTTATTGTTGATTCTGTCATAGTAATTGTATTTTAAGATGCAACATACAAAAAAAGTATTATAATTTTTGTAAAAGTATTCTTATGTTAATTTTGTCTACATTTAATATAACATATCTTTGTGGTATTAGTTCTATTTATATTAAAACAATTTTAAACATAAATTGATGGAAACATTTTTGGAGATATTAAAATATATTTTACCAGCCTTAATAGTATTTGGAACGGTGTACTTTATAATGACAAAGTTTTTAGATCAACAATACGGATTAGAGACTTTAAAATTTAAACAAAATCATGTCGGTGCTATGTTACCTATGAAGCTCCAAGCCTACGAAAGAATGGCGGTACTCTGTGAAAGAATATCGTTGGATAATCTTAGTTATAGATTGAGCGTAAGTAATATGGATGCAAAATCCTTAGGTAATGCAATGATGATCGCAATACAACAAGAATATGAACATAATTTAGGTCAACAAATTTATATCTCAAAGAATCTTTGGGAAATAATAACTACTGCAAAGAACCAAACTCAAAATATAGTATCATCCGCAATGGCAGATCCTAAAGTGGGTTCTTCACCAGCGGCATTAGTGCAAAAAGCAATGGAATTGCAAAATGAAATGGGAGGAAGTCCCATTAAGATGGCGAAAATAGCGATCAAAAAAGAAATTGATATTGTACTATAATCCGTTAGGTTAATAACGAAATAATACTTTGAAATATGAAGAAAATACAATTTGCATTATTACTATTCATACTATTTAGTTTTGTCTCTTGTAGTAAACAGGTGTACACAGCTGATATTGATACTTCGTACTATCATATTAGTTCTCGGCATAAGACCGACAATGATATAGACAAAATGATAGCTCCTTACAAAGAGGAATTAGATTCCAAAATGGATGTTGTCATTGCTTACAATAAAGAAAAAATGCCTAAGGCACGACCAAGTTCTACTTTAGGAAATTGGTTTTCGGATGTATTATTGGAAGAAGCAAATAGAATATATCAATCAGATATTGATTTTGCGACTCAAAATTATGGAGGTATTCGGATACCATCTTTAAAACAAGGTGATATAACAATAGGTAATATCTTCGAATTAATGCCTTTTGATAATCAATTGGTTGTATTGACATTGGATGGTCCAACAACTCAACAATTATTAGATAGAATTGCTCAATTGGGTGGATGGCCGATTAGTAGCTCGCTCTCTTTTACTATTGATAACGAAAAAGCTACTAATATAATGATAAATGGAGTGGCATTTGATCCATCTAAGGAATATAAAGTGGCTATTGCTGATTATATTGCAAATGGGGGTGATAAATGTTTCTTTCTCGACAATGCAAAAAGAGAAGATCATGATTTACTAATTAGAGATTTGATAATAAATTATCTAAAATCTAAACCGACTAACGAAAGAACTATAATTGCCGATCCAACACCTAGAATATCAACCTATAAAATGTAATCAAAATGAAAAGAAGAGACTTTATTGTAAGAAGTACAATTGCAGGATTTGGATTAGCAGCTGGCAAAATTCCTCTAAGATTATTAGATGATCATGATATTACTAGGTTGACTATATTACATACCAATGATGTACACAGTCGAATAGAGCCATTTCCAATGGATGGAAGTAGAAACGAAGGGAAAGGTGGTGTGTCACGAAGAGCCACTTTGATAGAAAGAGTGAGAAAATCTGAGAATAATGTCCTTTTGTTTGATTGTGGAGATATTTTTCAAGGAACACCTTATTTTAACTTTTTTGGAGGTGAATTAGAAATGAAGCTGATGTCTAAGCTTGGTTATGATGCTTCTACTATGGGGAATCATGATTTTGATGCTGGTATTGATGGTTTTTATAAACAATTACCTCAAGCCAATTTTCCTTTTCTAGTTGCTAATTATGACTTTAGTAATACTATTATGAATGGTCATGTTGAACCATACAAGATATTCACAAAAAATGGAATTAAGATTGGTGTTTTTGGGATTGGTATAGAATTAGAGGGACTTGTACCTAAATCATTGTACAAAGAGACACAATACCTTGATCCTATCGTAGTAGCAAACCGAGTAAGTAAACAACTTAGGTATGAAGAAAAATGTGATTTTATAATATGTCTGTCACATTTAGGATACAAATATCGTAGGGATCCTGACAAAGTAAGTGATGTGATTCTTGCTAAGAATACTGAGGAGATTGATGCAATACTTGGAGGTCATACACATACTTTTATGCACAAACCAGATATTCAACGAAATGCCAATGGACATGAAGTTGTAATAAATCAAGCTGGATGGGCAGGATTAATGCTGGGACGACTGGATATTTATTTTGAAAAAAACAAAAAAGGAAAATGTGTGTCTTGTAAAAATACTTATGTAATGTAAGATTTCACCAAATTCAATATCGATAACACCCAAATTCATTAACTATAATTAATTCTTGTTTGTCACAAGCTTCTGTTCTACCAATAATTTGTGCTTCTATACCAAATTTTGCAGCTAATGAGATCATATTGTTAGCAGCAGTTTCTGATGGAGTATAGACCTCTAATCTATGCCCCATGTTAAATACTTGATACATTTCTTGATATTCTAATCCTGACTCTTCTTTTATCATTCCAAAAAGAGGCGGAATTGGTAACAGGTTGTCTTTTACAATTTTCATATTCTTATCTAAGAACTTCATCACTTTCGTCTGAGCACCACCAGTACAATGAATCATTCCATTGATTTCAGTTCGGTGATTATTGATTATTTTTTTAATCAATGGAATGTATGTTCGAGTAGGGGATAGTACTAATTTTCCAGTGTCAATACCATCAATCGAAGTAGGATCTGTAAGTTTTTTTGAACCCAAATAGATTACTTCTTCGGGTGTATTATGATCATAGCTATCTGGATATTTTTCAGCGTATTCTTTGTTGAATATATCATGCCTGGCAGAGGTAAGACCGTTACTCCCCATACCTCCGTTGTAGCTGGATTCATAAGTTGCTTGACCATAAGATGCAAAGCCCACAATATAATCACCTGCTTGGATGTCAATATTGATAACATCTTTTTTAGGCATTCTTGCAAAAGCAGTATAACCTACATCGATAGTCCTTACTATATCGCCTACATCAGCTGTCTCTCCACCCGCAAGAATGATTTTAACTCCATTGTCAGCCATCTCTTCGATAAAAGTATTGGTATGATTGATCAGAATGTTTAAAACATCACCTGGAATAAGATTTTTGTTTCTCCCTATTGTACTGGACAATATTATATTATCAACAGCACCAACACATGCCATGTCATCGATATTCATAACGATACTATCCTGTACGATGCCTTTCCAGACACTAATGTCACCAGTTTCTTTCCAATACATATAAGCAAGACTGGTTTTTGTTCCAGCTGTATCAGCGTGCATAATATTACAATAGTCTTCATCTCCAGCAGCATAGTCAGGGAGTATTTTACAAAATGCATTTGGAAACAATCCTTTGTCAAGATTTTTTATAGCCTTATGTACATCATCTTTTGAAGCAGAGACTCCTCTAAGGTCATATCTTAATTTGTCTTTCATCTGTATGTTTTTATACTTTACAAAAAATGTTTCTAACTATTTGTTTATAAAGGATTCTATATTCTGAGCTACAATTTCTGGTGTGAAACCAAACTTTTCGTCCAATACAGATGCTGGTGCAGAATATCCAAAATGATTGACACCATGAACTATGCCATCATAACCAACCAAGTTTTCTAAATTGATAGAAAGACCCGCAGTTAATCCATATTTTTTTATTCCTGAAGGGAGTATTTCATTTTGATATGCTGACGATTGACTTCTAAATTTTCCTTCTGAAGGTACAGAAACAACTCTTATTTTATACTTCTTTTGTCTTAAGATATCAGCAGCCCCTGCAAGTGTAGATACTTCAGAACCACTACCTAAAAGTATAATTTCAAAATTTTCGTCCTCATTGACTACATAAGCTCCTTTATTAGCATCAATACTTGAAACGTATGTATTTCCTGGAAAAGCAGGTACATTCTGTCTTGTAAAAATAAGTCCAGTTGGAGTTTCATTGTTTTCAAATGCCATTTGCCAACATACAGTAGTTTCACTTGCATCTCCAGGTCTCAATGCTAAAAGTGCATTTTTATGACTGTGGTTTTGTATTTTTTCTAAAAGTCTTAATTGTGCTTCTTGTTCTATTGGTTGATGAGTAGGGCCATCTTCTCCAACTCTAAACGAATCATGTGTCCATAAAAATATACAAGGAGTCTCCATTAATGCAGCAACTCTAAGTGCAGGTTTCATATAATCAGAAAATGCAAAGAAAGTCGCACATACTGGAATAATACCTCCATGAAGTGCCATCCCTATACACATTGCTGACATGGTCAATTCTGATACTCCAGCTTGAAAAAATCCTCCGGAAAAATCATTTGCAGTAAGTTCTGGTCTCTTTTTTAGAAATGCTTCTGTTTTGTCACTATTACTAAGATCGGCAGATGCAACTATCATATTATCTACTCTGTCAGCTAACCATGACATTACTGTTGCACTAGATACTCGTGTTGCCACTCCTTGTTTTTGCTCTAATGAAGCCCAATCAAGATTAGGTCGGTCATTACTGAGTTCTGCAGTTAACTTGGTTTGTAACGCAGGATTATTTTGTGCCCAACTGTTTTGTAATGCTTTTCTCCTTGCTGATAATTCTCTTTTTTCTTCGAGTACATTGGTATAATGCTCAGCTACTTTAGGAAATACTGCAAATGGATTTTCTGGGTTTCCACCAAGATTTTTAATAGTAGCTGAAATATCAGCAGCAGTTTTACTTAATGGTTGACCATGCGTATCTACTTTTCCTTCATGACTTTGTCCATTATCTGTCATTGCTCCTAACCCCATCAACGTTTTACCAATAATAAGTGACGGTTTTTTTGTTTCTTCAAGACAAGCGTCCAAAGCATTTCTTATTTCTTTGTGGTCATTACCTTTGATAGTGATTACATGCCAGCCCCAAGCTTCATACTTCTTCGCAGTGTCTTCACTAGTGACATCATTTACTATTGTAGATAATTGTATGTCATTTGCATCATAAAACATTGTAATATTGCCCAATTCTAAGTGTCCTGCTATTCGTCCAACACCTTGAGAAATTTCTTCTTGGATACCTCCATCAGATATATAAATATACGTTTTGTGGTCTGACCATTCTCCATATCTTGCTCTTATAGATCGTTCTGCCATAGCGGCGCCAGCTCCAAAAGCATGCCCCAAACCCAATGGCCCCGATGTGTTTTCTATTCCTCTTTCGACATCAATTTCTGGATGGCCAGGCGTTGGGCTTCCCCATTGTCTGAAATTTTCTAACTCATTACTTTTGTAATTTCCTATAAATCCAAGTTGAGCATACAACATTGCAGACATATGTCCAGGGTCAAGAAAAAATCTGTCTCTAAATGGCCAAGATTTATCATCTGGATCAAAAACTAAATACTCAGAATACAAAATTGTCATAAAATCAGCACCCCCCATGGCTCCTCCTGGGTGTCCGCTTTTAGCATTTTCTACCATTGAGGCAGCTATTATTCTTTGATTATCAGCCGCTAGTTGCGTTGGAGTTTTAGTCATTACTTTATTGGTTTTATATATTTAAAAACAAATATATGACTTGTATCTATTACAAGGTAGTAAGCATGCAAAATTAATTATTTATTTATCCACATTTTTAATGTGATTATGTTAATTGATTACAATTTCAACTCGTTTTCACCCCAAACGAAGTTTAGAATATGGACGTGTTTTAATGAATGAAAGCAAAAACTATTTAAATACTAAAAATGAAGTAAGAGCAATCAAAGAGTATTGTGAGTCCTTATTTTTGAATGGAACAAAATTTGATTCTATTAATATATTGAGTAATAGGGGACTCCAGATAAGTAAGGACTTGGACTATGGTTTTGGAGTGCGATCGATGTACTATCTTCTCGGAAGGTCTGAAAGTAAAGTAGGTAGTATGGATGAAGCGGTAAAGTATTATCTTACGCTGATAGACCTCTGTAAATCTAATGAAACGAATAAAACTATTGAATTAGCTGCCAAAGCATATCATGGAATAGGATTGATAAAAGACAATCAAGGAAAACATGAGGAGGCAAAAAAATATTTTACAAAATGCTTTAATACTGCTATAACGTTGGATAATTCTGATTTGAAATTCTTTTCTCTTCAAAGTATTGGTATTGCAGATGCTTTGAGCGGAAATATGCGGAAAGGTCTTTCAATTTTTTTAAAAGCATATCCACACGCCAAGGCGATAACTCAAAAATCTGATATTTTAGGAAATATATCGTTAGCTTATAGATTTCTAAGTGTTTCTGATAGCGCAGAAATATATGCACTGAAAGCTGTTGCGATAGGTGAACAAATAGGCAGTCCTAGACACAAAGTAGCATCATTAGCCTCATTGTTTGAAGTCTATTTCAATCAACAAAAATGGAACAAAGCGCTAACCGTACTAAAACAAAGAGAGCCATTAATTTTAGAAATGAAAAATAAAAAATGGATACGGTCACTTTATGAGGCTTATGCAGATTATTATGAAGCGATAGGGAATTATAAAAAAGCATTCGAGTACCAACAAAAATATATAATTGCACATGATTCTGTTCTCAACGAATCAAATCAGTTAGCTATTAATAAATTGGAAATAAAGTATGAATCAGAAAAAAGCAAGGTAAAAATACTGGCTCACGAGACAACTATTGAAAAACAAAAAAGCAATAATGTTTTATTGTGGTTGAGTTCATTGTTATTAGGATTGGTGGCTGTATCAATATATGGTTTTATGAAAAGTAGAAATAAACATTTTAAATTAATATCAAAAAAAGAAGCACAATTAAAGAACAAGAAATAGAAAAATTAGAAAAGGAAAAAAAGATCCTTGGGATGAGATATATGTTGGAAGGTCAGGAATCAGAGCGGAATAGGATAGCCAAGGACCTGCATGATGGATTGGGTGGTTTGCTATCATCAGTTAAAGCACATTTTGGAATGATACAAAGCGAAATACACAAAATTGAAAGCCTGAATATTTATGATAAAGCACAAACTATGATGGATAATGCCTGTGATGAAGTAAGACGTATTTCTCATAATTTAATGCCACCTTTACTGGAATCACAAGGGTTGGTAGTCGCAGTTTCTAATATGATGACCAACTACGAAGCATCTCATGATGTGACTTGTAAATTGGATATAAGAAATATGGATGAGCGACTCCCAGAGACTATTGAGATATTTGCATATCGAATTTGCCAAGAATTATTGAATAATATTTCAAAACATGCTTCCGCTTCTCATATAGAGATTAGTATGTATGGGTTACATGATTGTGTGCAAATAATTATGGAAGATGACGGTAAAGGGTTTTTAATGGATGAAATCAATGATGGCTTAGGATTGGTATCCATTAAGTCAAGAATTGAATATTTAAATGGTGAAATTGAAATAGACAGTATCTTAAATAAAGGAACGACTATCACAATGACTATTCCTAAGTAATATATAATATCATGAAGAAAATTAAGGTTCTTATTTGTGACGATCATCAAATGATGTTAGATGGGATTAAGTTAATACTTTCCAACATTGAAAATATAATTGTCGTTGGACAAGCTCATAATGGCGAAGAGACTATTGAATGGCTTGGAAACAATGAAACGGATATCATCCTTATGGACATTAATATGCCTGTTATGGATGGACTCAAAGCTTGTAAAATACTAAATAAAAAATATGATAATATTAAAGTAATTTTCTTATCAATGATTAACCAATCAAGTATTATCCATTCTCTTATAGAAAGCGGGGCAAAAGGGTATCTGTTAAAGAATTCAGGACAAGAAGAATTATCCATTGCTATCCAAAATGTATATGATGGTGGTGTTTTTTGATGATAAAATATTTCAAGCTTCAAAAAAAATTAATAAAACATTTTCAAACAATATGCTCCCAAAAATAACCAAGAGAGAGTCAGAAATTCTTGCTCTTATTGTTAACGAATTTACAAGTAACGAAATAGCTGAAAAACTATTTATAAGTCTTGGTGCGGTCGAAACGCATAGACGGAATCTTATAAGCAAACTTGCTGTTAAAAACACCGCTGGTCTTGTTCGTGTAGCTATGGAACATGGACTTGTGAAATAGTATTATAGAAGAAATTATTCTCCTTCTAAATCACTAATTATTTTTTCTAATAATAGACTATCACTATCTCTATATGAGATTGGACAAGCTTTACAAAAGAAATAGCAAATTAAGACTATTGTACATAATATAAGGGCTAATATGTAGTATTTTGCTATACTAACAACTATAATTATTGCAATTACTATTAACTTATACAAGTTATTTGTTTTATGCGCAATACTTCTTTTAGTTGTTTCTGTTTGATAGTCTTTTTTTATTGAAGATAATTTCTGAATATCTAATGTTTGATCTAATTGTGCCATAATAATAGGGGTTGTTTATATACCAAAAATAAGATGTATTAATACCATATTTGTATATAGAAACATTGAATAGCTTAAAATATATGTTTTCATGTAGTTATGTCCTATTAAAATCTAAACTTATTTAAAAGTAAGATTTGAGCTCAATAAATCTGTTGTTTTTAAATATTTCTGAATAGCAGTCCCATATACACTTGAATTAAGTAAATTAGAATGGTATTTTGCTTTCTATTTTTACTCTAACAACAAGTGTTGTAATTTTTTAAATGTCACCTTACTACAGTTACATCACCATACTCCAGTAAATTTTCAATCCTATTGCAATGCATTACTGACATATTAATTAAATAGACAAATACACCAGGTCTAACTGGAGTGTCATTAAATTTACCATTCCAACAATCTGATAGGTCTGTATATTGATACATACGATTGCCCCAGCGATCAAAAATATCTACTCTAAATGATATAATATCATATGCGGGATTTGGAGTAATTACAAAACAATCATTAGCACCATCATCATTTGGAGAAAAAATGTTTGGAATGTGTAATTTACTATCATCATTTACAATAGATAGATTGATGTCCCATTCAAATTGCTGATTGCTACATTCATCCATTATTGTGAGATTATATATGCCACTATTCTTGACCACAAGCTCAATGGTTGTCGATCCGTCATTCCAAAGGTATGTAGGAGTCCCGTGACTACTAATAATTGTTGGTGTTATAGTTTGTACTTTATCATAACAATCTAATTCTAATAGCGGAATTTCAACTTCAAGCTTTGGTAATATTGGAATTTCTACTTGAATACTATCCATACACTGATTTTCATTCATTATTGTAATCATGTAAATCCCTGATGCTAAATTTTCATAGTTTATCTTATCGGTAAATTCACTTTGATTGATTGATACTAATGTGTTGTTACTCATTGAAGTGATGTTGATAGATCCAGAAGCATTGTCATCACAAGAAGGTTCGGTATCAACGGAGACAATGGGTTGAGCGTCTTCGTCGATTTGAAATGGAAAATTATATGCGCAACCTTCAGATGTCTGCACGTACAATATACTTTCTCCAGCACTAAGATCATTAAAATTATGTTGATCCAAAAAATTAATCCCGTCTAACGAATAACTTAAGTTGTTACCTAAAGTCTCAATAATATCAATACTTCCATTAGTTTCATTTTTACAAGTGTTATTGGTGCTGATATCTATTTCTGGTATTGGATGCTCCAATATTTCATAGGGAATAGCTTTGTAACATCCATTACCATAGATGATGCCCAATTCTCCATCGCCTACAGTAAGGTTGTCAAAAATAAGATCTGATTGTATTACGTCTCCTTCTATAGTAAATAGTAAATCTGTACCCGACAGAATTTCGATTGATAGCATTCCATTATTCTGATCATTACAGGTGTTGTCAGTAGTAATGGTTACTTGCGGAGTTACTATTGTGTCAATATCAAAATTATCTTCAAAAACACAACCTGACGCTGTAGAAAGATACAATATATAACTGCCAGAGTCAAGATCAGAAATGGTATTGTTATCGTTAAAATTAATGCCATCTAATGAATAGGTAAGATCGTCTATGTCTGATGAGATATTAACTACTCCATTTTGTTGACCATCACAGATAAAAGTGGTTGTAATGTCAATTTGCGGCTCTGTTTGTTCTTCCAATGAAAAATCCATACTTGATGGACATCCATCTTCACTTTGAATATATAATGTATAATCGCCTGGATTCAAATTTTCATAGAACAAATTGTCAGTAAATACATCATTAGAATCTAATGCAAAAATTGGTTCTCCAGATGTAACATTGATGTTGAGAATACCATTACTTTGATTTTCACAAGGAAGTGAAGTGTTGATAGATAATATTGGTGATATATATTGACCTATTGTAATATAATCTTCAAAAATACAGCCAATTGAGTCTTGGTAATAGATGGTGTAGTCTCCTGCTTCCAATCCTTCATATAAGGTGTTGGGCGTCATTACATCATCAATAGAAAGACTGTAAATAAGACTCGTGTTATTTGAAATAATATCAATCACTCCATCATTTACTCCAGAACAAGTACTGGTAGAAATAATATCAAGAAGTGGTGTCGGTACTTCAGGAATGGTAAAGTCATGTAACGAAATACAACCATATTCATTTGTAACATACAAAGTATAATCACCTCCTCCCATATTGTTGATAATAGTGTCTGTAATTTGTATTCCGCCGTTGGTAAAATTAAATGAATATCCATCACCTAGTCCGTGTATTATCAAAGAACCATTTAATAAGTCTTTACAAGCAGCAAAAGTCTCGGGGATAACTATTGGTGGTAATATTGGTAATACTTCAATCATAACTATCGAATCACATCCCATAATAGTTTGATATGCCAGTGTATCTTTATCAGACGCACTATACATATTCCCATCAATCATTATTGTAGTTCCAATACATATATTAAATATGCTGTCTTGCTTCACAGATAAGCAGCCTGGAATTAGAGGAAAATTGACAATTTTGTCTTCCACACACTTCTGATATATTATTAATGAATCGGTTTTTCCTGTATAGGTTAGTCCAGTAATTATTGGGTCTATAACTACTTCTAAGTTGTTGTATAATATTGAGTCAAAAATGTAATGTCCATTTATATCTGTAATCGTTTGATCTACTATTGTATTTCCATTCATCAAGAAAACAGGTACATCTTGCAATAATGAGTCGCCTAGATTATAAACGTCATTTTCGTTATTATCTAAATAAACAATTCCTTCTAAGGTTTGATCTTGTGGTATTGCAGTTAGTGTAAGAATGTCACTCATTTTTTGACACCCAAACTGATTAGTTGCTAATAATTGATAGTCTCCAGGTTCCAATACATCTAATATACCATCAGGAGTTGTTACAATACCTAATGAAACTCCATCAAGAATTAGTTCGTAATTATTGTCAATTGGTAGATTAAGACATAGCTCTTTGGGAAAACAGATGTCAATACATCCATCCATCCATACGTTAATTGATGGAGATGGATGCAATGTAATAGTATCAGAAAAAATAGTACAACCCAAATAATTTGATACTTTGACACTATAATCACCCGAAGAAAACACAGTAATAGAAGCTCCTGCCTGTCCAGTGCTCCACTCATAGTTATATGCCGTATTGTAATTGGTAATACTTACTTCTATTGGGGTGTTTTCACACAATTGAGCGTTGTCTGCTTCAATTATTGGAACATCAGGAATGTCAATTATATTAACAATAAAAGGACCAATTGTATTTTCACAATTATTGACTTTTAGTGTAACAAAAAACTCATGTCGCCCAGAAGGTAAGGTTTCTAAAAATGAATACGGAATATATTGTCCAGTATTCCCATTACTCCATATTGCATTTATAAATGAGTATTGAGAACTCACTAATCTAAATTCTTCTCCTCTACATATAGATATAGAATCTAAATATGTTTTGAAGAAACCATCATCGGTTATAGATTTTTGAGCTTTAATTACACTTTTGAGGAAATCACTATCGATCACATCAAAATATGGTGTTGCGAATGAACAACCAATCAGATCATAGACAGTAACACTATATTCAATAGGATCCACAACATTGATTGAAGGAGTAGTTTCTCCAGTACTCCATAGGTAAGTGTATGGACCACCAAGAGTAGGCCCATTTAACACTACAGATGAGCCAGGGCATTTTGGAATTACATCTGGAGTAGTGATATTGCCAGTGATAGTCGTTTTTTGTATTGTTATATCTTTTGTGACAGTTGATATGCAGCCTCCTTGATATTTTACTTCTAATGTCACAGTATAAATACCTGTGTCAGAATATTTATGATTAGGAGATTGCTCTTTTGAAAAATTCTTTACATCTGACAATGGGTCGCCAAAGTCCCAGCGGTAAGTTAGATTTGTCTCAGACGAAACCGCATCAAAAGGTACGTCAGTCCCTAAGCAGAATATGTCATTTGCAATAATACTTATATCTGGTCCACCATCGATAGTAATCTCTATTGTCTTAGTGGATATACATCCTCCTGGCTCAGATGCAGTAAGGGTGACACTGTATGTGCCAGCTTCTTCATATATGTGGTATGGATTTTCAGTATTTATTGGACTGCCTGAGCCAGTGTCAAACGGATCATTGAAGTCCCAAGTGTACGTGGGAGTAATATCATCAATAAGCTCAGTCCTATTATCAAACCATACTGTATCTCCTGGGCAGGAAGTTGCTGTTGTGAATTTTGCACTTAATGGTATTGAAACTAAAAAACTTGCTCCTTCACATACATATACTTTCACAAATTTGTCACATATAAATATATATGTCGAATCACATGGAGCATTTCCAAAAGTTTTGACTAAATAATAACCTGCATTTGTATAAGTATGAGTAATAAAAGCACTAGTGTCTCCAACAAATGTTCCATCACCAAAACTCCAACTGAATTTTGTACTTAAGTGAGGTTGGAATACCTCAAAAGATCTACTAAAACAATCTATAGAATCTTGGTTACCTATTAGTGGAACATCAGGAATAGCATCAGAATTACAGCAAGCTATAAATGATACAGCTCCAGACACTTTCTTACAGCCATTACTATCTGTAGCTATACAATAATATATACCTGGGTTGATAATTGGTATTGTTATTCCTGTACCAATAAGTGTACTTCCCTCAAACCATTCATAGCTGTAATCAATATTTGGATTATCAACATACAAAGATGTGTTTTCGAATGGAGGACATTGTAATGTTGAGCCTGTCACTTTTATCTCTACAAATACAGGATCTAATAGTTTAACTTCAATGTTTTTTAATTTGCGACATCCAAATTGATTGGTGAAAATTATATCATATATTCCTTCATTTAACGATAATGGGGATGTAGTGCCGATCACATTATTGAATTCATTTGTCACTTCAAATGACTCAGCACTTGTCGTTGGTATAATCAAAGTTGATTGTTCTCCAATACATATTTTTGCATCAAAATCTAACGAGAAGTCTGTCGGTGCAAGAACACCGACATCTATAGTTTCGAAAGTGCCGCATTGGACTGCTTTTATTTGATTTAGACCAGGAATATTCCATATTACGGTGCAATAATCTTGATCAGAAAATACTATCGTCCCAGCATTGGGCGGCGATATTTGCCATTGAATATTACTCTTGGGCCTGTAATTTGTATATACATAATCCGCTTCATCAGTTACACATAATTGATCCGTTCCTAATATCTCATGCTCCGTATTAAATACTTCTAATTTAGCTTCACTTTTACACACGGTTATCAGGTTTATAATCTTTGCTGATATGCTATATGGTCCGCTCGTAGTCCAGCTATAAGTAAGTTTGTCTGAGATTTGCAATGTTGGTGATAAGCTACCGTCAAATATTTCCCATTCTACGATTTGATCAGATGTTAAATCTGGAATAGTATAAGTTGATAATTCGTAAATACATATTGGATCAGATGTTATAATAGCTAAAGGTGATGAAGGTATATCAAATATTTCTACTTTTATCTCATGCTGATCATTGCAAAATTGATTGTTAATGGTTTCTAATGTAATTGTATATATTCCAGATTTTGTAAACAAAACATCTATAAAGGGGAGATTAGTAAAAGTTTGTGTAGTCCCTTCATTATCTGTAACAGTCCAATCTACTGCACTATTTTTGTTGTTTTTAAAATGATAGCTGTCTCCAATACAAATAGGGGAGTCAACGGTATTGATTTTGATTTCTGTTTTGATTTCTACGGGTAATTCTGCATGACCATCACAAGAGATATTACAATTAGTATAATCGACAATGACAGTTGTGTTAGTCAATTGCCAACCATACCATTGGATTTGTATGGTATTAGTGCCTTGTCCATTGATAATATATCCATCGTTGGATGAGATGCTCCATACAAATTCAGTTCCTTGATATGGTGTTATACTATATGTTTCGATATCATATGAGCAAACTTTAGTTTTACCCTCTATATTGGTTGTAGGGGATATGATATAAATATCTGCTACAGTGGTAGGTTGACATAGATCCGTACTACAGCCTGGAGTGGTCAATGATAGCTCTCCATTTAGACCATTATTCCAAAGCACAGTTATAAAAAAATCATTACTTCCACCTCCATCTATAACGGTTCCTTCTGGGCTTACAGTCCAATCGTATGTGTCACATTCTTCTCCAGAATAATAAGTTACTTCTTCATCTATACAGACAGTCCTTACACATTGTATTGTAGGGGATTCGCCTCCTTTTACTGTTACTATGTATTCTGCCGGTAGGACACAGGTACATTCATCTTTATTACTAACAGTGATTGTATATGTACCAGCTTCATGAAATGTAATATTTTGATCAAATCCATACAAAACTTGACCATCACTGATTTCCCATTTTGGATCGAGTAAATCTTCATAAGTTACTTGTAAATATAATTGTTCTCCAATGCATATTTCGCTACTGTGACTGTCAAGTGTTCCATCAAAAATATTTATATCAGTTATTGGACTGATATTTACACTTAAATAATAGTATTTTATTACTCCATTATCAAATTCTGCTGTTAAGCTTACTCCTCCAAATTCTTCATTGTTCCATATTACTGCAAAATTGTCTGCTTGATAGGAAAGGAGCGTGCCACCTGTTATACTAATATCAGTAGGCTTGATTGGAAAAGGTAATTCGAAACAATTCTTTAAATAAAATATTGAAGTATCACCTGCACATACTTCTGTATAGAATTCTTGACCCTCAAATACTGGTGTTTCACAGTTGTTATTCAACATGCTAAGTTCACAATAACAAGGAAGACATAAAATGGGTTCTGAATACAATACACATTCTTGTGAATAAAATGCAAAAGATGCTTGTCCAGGAGAATGGCACGTAACATTACCAGTAATATCTATCGTTGCTATTACCGCATTTGAACTTGTAAATACTCCTCCAATCTGGTTTAGATTGCTAACACTAGTGGAAGATCCAACACATACTTCTTCGTCTTCAAACATTATTAATGGATCGACACAAAAAGCATCTGTAGTACATTCTATTCCTCCTCCTAAAGGAATCATAGTAAAAGTTACACAACCATTACCCACAACAACTGCAACTCCATTGTTGTTGATTATAGCTACACTTTCATCACTACTTACCCATATTGCATTATAATTAGGAACAGTTGATATATATATTATAGCAGAATCGCAAAGTAAATCAGGTGCGTCAACGATAAACTGAATAGAATCACAATCTAATACTGCAGGTGTCAATAAACAATCATCCTTACTATCAACAGGACTGCCCACTAAAACGACTGTTGCTCCAATATGAAAAAGGAAAGCAATTAAAAATCTAAACGTAAATATTATATGGGGCATAATGGAAAGTTAGCTAGTAATATAACAACTTAATGTTATGTTTTTACATTAGTTAGATAGTTATATATAAATAAACGCTGCATGTAAAGAATAGATAATTATTCATTATAGAAAACAAAAACTATTTTGCAGAAAATTGATATAGGAAATCAGTCAAACTATGCTCACTTGATATACCTATTTTTTTGCGCAGTCGATACCTTGCACCTTCAACACCTCTTATCGACATATTAAGCATTGATGCCAATTCTTTGGTAGAAAGATTCATTTTGAGATAAGCGCATAATTTTAAATCTTTTTGAGATAAAACAGGATATTTAGATTTTAATTTTTCAAAAAAAGATGGATGCACTTCATTAAAATGTGTAACAAATTGTGTCCAAACACTATCTGATTGCTGTTCGATTCGCATTATTTTATTTACTTTTTGCAATGCCGATTTCAGTGTAGAATCATTTACTTGTCCTTTAAATTTGTTGAGAATAGTTACTACTTCACTTAATACTTCGTTTTTATGTGCCATGTGCATAGAAGATGATAATAGTTCTCTATTCTTATGTTCTATTTCTAATTTTAATTTTTCTTTTTCTAATCTACTTATTTCAGCTTCGGAAAGTATTGATTTTTCTTTATGTTCTGAGATTTGTGCATCGAAGTAAAAATACCACAGGTATATCAGCGCTATAAAGCCTAAAGAATATATACAATATGCAATAAAGGATTTGTACCAAGGAGGATTTATTGTAAAAATATATTTAGCAGGTACAGATTCTTTTCCATGGATGTTTTTAGCTTTCACATTAAATATATAAGTACCATTATTAAGATTTGTATATTCTTTTAATGTAGTTGTTTTCCAGTCACTCCAACCATTTTCTACTCCTTCAAGGTATGTTGAATACTGTGTTTTTAAGGGGTAATCATAACTAGTTGCCGAATAATTAAACACAAAACTGTTTTGCAGATAGTCAAAGACAGATGTTTTATTATTCGATGATATAGTGTCATATAAATATCCTGTATGTACTATTTTATTTTCGTTAGAGTTTAAGACACTATTTATTACTACAGAATAAGTGTAATCATAGTTGTTTTTATTTGCAGGATTATAGTGTAAAAATCCATTTTGAATGCCAATTATCACATTTGAATCATTTATTGAATTTATACTTTCAAAACCACCTATCATTTGGTCTTTAAGCTCAGGAATATAATTAATATCAATAGTTTTACTTAAGCCTTTTTCATTTATTTTCAGAAATCCTACTGCTTTTCCAGTTACAAACCAAATGGTATTATTTGCTCCTTCTACTAATCTCAAAATTGATTCATTGCCATCAAATATTTGATTATAAGTTGAATGAGGAACGAATTGTTTGTCTTTATATATGTATATGCCTTCATTTGTCCCAAATATAACTTCATCTCTAATTTTAAACACATAATTTGATAAATTAGAAGGTAAGCCATTTTGTTTTCCAAACCTATTTACATTATAAGATTGTCCGTCTTTTGTTATTTGGTAAATACCTTTGTATGGATGTGAGATCCAATGTGTATTCCTGTTTTCTTCTACAATAAACCGACTCGATTCAGTAAAAGAATCAATTTTTCCAACATATTCAACTTGATTATTCTGTTGTTCGTACAATTCTATTCCATCATAGGTTCCACAAAAATAATTGTTACTTTCTGTGTCAGCACAAAGCCAGTTTCCATATTGAGGAGATACTTTGTTATAATTGTCATCAGTTATATTATATAATCCTGAATGATGAAATAGTAAAACTTGATTATTGAATTCTTTTAGATTCCATACTTGACCATTTGAATTAATGTTTTTTGTAAGATTAGAGAGCCCATTTATTATAGGCCAATTATCAACAAATAAACCGTCTGACGTACCTAAGTATAATTTTGAGTTAGACACTACACTACAATATCCTGCTTCATTCAATTTATTTGCAGAATACAATCTTGATAGATCAGAACTGGTGAGGAGTAAGTTGATTCCTTTATCAGATCCAATCCAGATATTATGAGACTTATCTTCAAATATACATCGAATACTATTACTTAATAACCCATTATCCTTATTGATTCTGTTAAGTAATTTTCCTTTCTTATCGTATATATATAGTCCATTTGTCCTTGTGCCAATTAATATGTTTTGATTGCTTGCCAGGAAAGCAGAGATTACATTATTGTTTTTTAATGCTGATGTTTGATCATTATCCCATTTAGTGAATTTTTCGTCAGTATGTAATACCATTTCACCTTTAGTGGATAAAAAAAGTGATTTTTTATTACTTAAATTCAGAATTTCAATCAATGACGGAATGTAAATATTATCAGATTTATCAATTGTTTTTGATTCAAATCCATTTAATTGATATAACTTATTATTAGTATCTTGATATACTACTTTATTTCCAAGTACCCCAATGTACTCAATTTTGTTTGTCTCTTGTATCACATAACAGGAGTCTCCATGAAATGAATAAATTTGATCAGAAGACCTAAAATAGACATAGTTATTGTGACACACTATTTGCCAAACATCTTCAAATTCTCGATGCCTCTTTTTTATTTTAGGTCTTAGGTCAACATATTTAAAAACACCATCTATATTTTTAAAGTATCCAAATTCGTTTTGTCCACCAACATATATTTTGTCATTAGATATTTCTATTGACCTAAGAATAGTCTTATTAGGAAAGGGATGTATTGTCCAATTTGTTCCATCATATTGCATGAGTCCTTTATCATTTGCAAAATACATCACACCTTGTTTGCTTTGACAAATATCCCAATTGTGAGGACCTGATTTTGTTAGTTGTGATGAAAATTCTATAGAAATTGGAAGTCGTTTATCTTGCCCACTAATTATGGAAAGGCAAATAATTATATATATGAATATCGTATATGATAATTTCAATTGTAGTAGTGTCTTTTATGTAAATGTACGGCAATTGTATGATAATGCGTAGCATTGTAGTAATAAATTGGTCACAAATGTTACAAATTTGATTTTTTGAGTAGGTATGAAGTAGTGATAATTGCAAATAATCATACTTTATTATATTACATTTGTTGAATAAGTATAGACAGCATCACAATTTTATGATGTAAGCGTTCTACTTTGAATATTTGACAACCTAATTAAACATGGAAATTTAATGAGCCAAAAAAACATTTTTTACCCATTTATTGTCCTACTCTGCCTTTTTGGTGGTACATTATTTGGACAGCAGACATTGACTGGAACAACTACAGACGAAACTGGAGAGACTTTACCTTTTGTAAATGTTGTTATTGAATCTTTGTCAATAGGTACTACATCTGATCTTGATGGTAATTACACTTTTGAAGTACCCAATCAAGAAAATTTAGAAATAACCTTTTCATTTATTGGTTATGCATCACAGACCATTCCATACACAGGACAATCTACACTAAATGTGATTTTGGGAGAAGATACCAACCTCTTAGATGAAGTTGTTGTTGTTGGCTATGGTACTCAGAAAAAAAGCGATATTACTGGTGCGGTATCAATTATAAAAGTAGAAGATGCAAAAAAAGTGCCTTCTACAAATATTGCAGAGTTGCTAAGAGGAAAATCTCCAGGAGTTCAGGTAACGCTTACTGATCCATCACCAGGTGGATCTTCTAGTATTGTTATAAGGGGAATAAGCTCATTTGGAGGTAGTGACGCTAACAAACCTTTGTTTGTTGTAGATGGAGTGCCACAAGAGGATATCAATGGGATTAATTCTGAAGACATTAAATCTATGGAAATTTTGAAAGATGCATCTTCTCAAGCCATATATGGAGCAAGAGCTGCAAATGGTGTTGTATTGATTACCACCAAAAGAGGAAAAAAAGGAGAATTGAAAATAGCTTATCATGGTTACCGTAGTACTCAAAAGTTAGTTAGGAATTTTGATCTATATTCGGGTGATGAATGGGTACAATTAAGACGTGAAGCATATAGGTCAGAGAGTGGTAGATTAAATGAAGACGGTTGGGAAGAATATGAACCTGACGATTTTGTGTTTACACCATTTCAATTAGATGTTTTAGGAACGGGTAAATATATTAATTGGGAAGATGAAGTTATTAATGATGCTACGCAGCAGAGTCATTCTGTTTCTTTGAGTACCGGTAGTGATAAAACATCTCTTTTTTCTAGTTTTAGTTTCTTTGACCAGAATGGTATCATTCCAAAATCTGGATACGCCAGAGGTACAGCAAGATTAAATTTAGATCATAAAGTAAATGATAAATTTACGTTTGGGACTAATATTTACCTTACAGCTGATAAAACAGATAGGAGATCAGGATCGTTAAATTTTATAACATTGCCTCCATTGGCAAAGGTATTTGATGATAATGGTGATGTAATTAGATATCCTACAGGAGAAATAGAAAAAACAAGTCCATTATGGAATATTAATGAATCTACAAATGAGTTTTTTACTAATAGATTCCAAATGACGGTATTTGCTCAGTATGAAATATTCAAAAACTTTAAATACAAATTGAATACTTCAATAACTAGAAAGTCTGGGCAAGGTGGAACATATCAAACAAGATTACATTCTAGTGCTACTGGTGTACTTGGTAAAGCTACATTATCAGGGAGTATTGATAAAGATTTTTTGATTGAAAATATATTTGATTACAATCTTGATATTAATGATAATAATAGAATGGACTTTACCTTTGTACAAGGAATAAGTAAAGGATCAAAAGAATTTTCTAAAACTACAGCAACAGAATTTCCCAATGATTTATTAGGCTACAATGGGATAGCTTCAGCTGCGAATATATTACCTGTTGAAAGAAGAGTTGTCGAAAGACAATTATTGTCTTTTATGGGTAGAATGAGGTATTATTTTAATGATAAGTATTTACTAACCTTGACAGCAAGAAGAGACGGAGCTTCTGTGTTTTCTGAAAATGACAAATGGGGTGTTTTCCCATCAGTCGCAGTGGCATGGAAAGCACACTTAGAACCTTTTATTCAAAACTTGGAATTTGTTGACGAATTAAAATTAAGAATTTCTCATGGTTCCGTTGGGAATCAAGCAATAGCTCCATACACAACTTTAGGATTGGCTAGTGCAGAAAACTATCTTTTTGAAGGTGCTGTTGGTGGAGGTTATTCTCCTGGACGTTCGCTTTTTAATCCAGATTTGAAATGGGAAACATCGACAACATCTAATTTTGGAGTTGATTTTGGATTGTTCAAAAACTTCCTTGTTGGTAATGTAGAAGTATATAAAGCATCAACTACAGATTTACTGATCAATAGGACAACACCTGGTAGTACTGGATATTCTGATATACTTGTAAATATCGGAGAAGTTGAAAATTCTGGTGTTGAAGTAGGATTGACTGCTAATGTTATTAAGAAAAAGAATTTTGAATGGTCTCTTAGTTCTACATTTTCTGCAAATAGCAATAAAATAATTAAACTTTCTGATGAGGTTGATGAAAATGGGAATTATTTAGATGATCTGTCAAGAAGAAGATTTATTGGTCACCCGATTAGTGTTATATTTGATTATAAATATGATGGAATATGGAATAGCCAAGAAGAAATTGATGGCTCACATATGCCAGATTCAAGACCTGGTGATATTAGAGTACAAGATATTAACAGTGATGGCAAAATAGATGCAGAAGATAGAGTTATTATACACAAAGATCCGGATTGGTATGGTTCATTAGGTACAAATGTTAGTTTTGGAGGTTTTGACCTATATGCAGAATTGTATCATGTGGCTGGAGCAATTAAATACAACAATTACCTCGCTGGTTTTAATGAAGGAGGAAGTCTTCAAGGTGTACTTAATGGTATCAAAGTCGATTATTGGACGCCCGAAAATCAAACAGGAACTTATCCAAGACCTCGAAGAAATGAGTTTCCTTCTAATCTCGGTACTACGGCTATAAGTGATGCTACTTACACAAGATTAAGAACTGTCTCATTAGCTTATCATCTACCTGATATTATTACTAAAAGATTAAAGTTGAGTGATGTTACTATTTATGGTACAGCTACTAATCTTGTTACTTGGACTGACTTTTTATCATATAGTCCAGAAACTACTGTTGGTGCTTATCCTGATGGTAAAAATTTCCTATTTGGAATTAAGATAACTAACTAATCCTAATCCTAATAATAAAAAATATAGAAATGAAATATATAAAATTAATCATGTTGTTATTCTTTGTTAGCATCTCATTTATTGCTTGTGAAGAATTCTTAGAAGAGAATCCTAAGACTGATGTATCAATAAAGTACCTATATGAAAATCCTGAAGGATTAAAAGCTGCTGTTATTGGTCTATATTCTGTCAATAGAGATCATTTTCATATTTATCCGCACGAAGGAGCAAGAGCCGTTTGGGAACATGTACAATCTGATTTGGTAACTCCTCATGCTGGTTATATCTCGATTGTTGCATTATTTAGTCAAAGTTCTTCTGCACCCGATCAACATGGTGCTTGGTTGTCATCTTTTATTTGGAGAGATCATTATAAAGTAATAGATCGTGCAAATGCTATCATACAAGCAGCAGAGAAAATCGAAGGAATGGATGAAACCGAAAGACAAACTGTAATGGCAGAGGCTAAATATTTTCGTGCTCATTCATTGTTTACTTTGTATAGATTTTATAATAATGTATATGTAACTGAAGAAGCTACTACACCTGAAAATGTATTTGACAAAGTATTTGCTCCTTCTACTAAAGAAGAAATTTTTGAAGCAATAAGTAGTGATCTTGAAGAAGCAATACCTAATTTAGAATGGACAGTTCCAGCTGGTAGAGTAAATCAAGGATTAGCTAGACATATTAGAGCAAAATTAGCATTATGGGAAGAAAACTGGGAGGTTGCAGCTGCTCAAGCTGACACTGTAATCAATAATGGTACTTTCTATTTAGAAGAAGATTTAAATAAAATATTTGGTCACCCATCAGTGGCTGAAAGTTATGGAAGCAGAAATTCTTCAGAAGCATTATTTGTGATTCAGAATGAAGAAGGATCAGCTGGTGCTGGACCTCCAACATTTATAAATACAAATTTTATGCCTAGGTATGACGATGTACCTGGAGTTAAATGGGATAAAAGTCAAGGAGGAAGAGGTTTTGGTTTCTGTTCTCCAAATTCATACCTTTTTAGTTTATATGAATCATATGACAAAAGGTTGGATGCATATTATCAAAGATATTTTTATTATAATGATGAAGAAAATATGCCTGATAGTGTATTGACTGATAATGGATGGGTATATCCAAAATTAGGTGATGCTGCTGAGATCGTAACTTCTGGTTCTAATCAGTCTGCTTATCAAAGAAGACTTACTCCTGGCTTACTAAAAATGATAGATAGAAATATCGCAGGTGAAGAAGCAGTCAGTAGAGCCAATATATTAAGATTTAGGTTATCTGAAACATATATTGTAGCAGCGGAGGCATACATGAGAATGGGGAATACTGGAATGGCAACACAACGTATTAATCCAATAAGGGATCGAGCAGGTATTCAACCACTTTTTTCTCTATCAGAAAACGAACTAATGAAAGAACAAGCAAGAGAATTTGCATTTGAAGGACAACGGTTTTTCTTCTTAAAAAGAATTGGAAAATTAGTGTCTCAGATTCAAAAATATGCAGGAGAAGATAGTTATAAAAATGACGCAAGATCAAATATTAAAGATAGACACATTAATGTTGCTATTCCTCAAAGTGAATTAGATTTATTAGGTGCTGGATACCCTCAGAATGAAGGCTACTAATATTTAACTATAAAAATTACTATTACTAACTTAATTAATCATTTTAAAAAAAAAAATTAAATTATGAAAACAAGTTTACTTTTGAAAAAAGCTATTTGGCGATCATTGGCATTTCTCTTTATTTTGTCGCTTATGAGTACACAGAGTATTGGACAAATTGTACTTTGTGATTGGGAACCAGGTGGTATCACTCCACAAAATTTTGGAGCATTCTCTACAGGAAATCCAGATGGTCAGCCTGAAATAATTGCAAACCCTGAAATGGGAGGTATCAATACGAGTGCTACAGCATTTACAATGTGTAAAACGAGTGCTGCAGACCCTTGGGGTGGAGCATTTTTTGATATTGATACCATTACACCTGCATTGACATTTCCTGCTGATGGAGATTTAATATTGTGTATTGATATTATGATGCCTCAAGACGGTGTTGTATCATTAAAAATTGAAGGAGGAGCTACTGATGATGATGAAGCTGACTTTTTAAGAACTCCATATACTGGTAATGGTGCATGGGAGCAAGTATGTTTTGATTTTACAGGATCAAAATTAGTAGGTGGAACTTACGCAAGGTTTACAGTATTTCCAGATAGAGAAATGAAACCTGTAGATGAAGATTGTTATATGTTTGATAATTTTATCATGCAAGAAGCTGCTTCTGGTCCTGCTGACGAAGTACTTTGTGATTGGGAACCAAGTGGTATCACACCACAAAATTTTGGTGCATTTTCTACAGGAAATCCAGATGGTCAGCCAGAAATAATTGCAAACCCTGATATGGGAGGAATCAATACAAGTGCTACAGTATTTAAAATGTGTAAAACAAGTGCTGCAGATCCTTGGGGAGGAGCATTTTTTGATATTGATACAATTACTCCAGCATTGACATTTCCGTCTGAAGGAGAATTAGTATTGTGTATTGATATTGTAATGCCTCAAGACGGTGTTGTATCATTAAAAATTGAAGGAGGAGCTACAGATGATGATGAAGCTGATTTTTTGAGATCTCCATATACTGGTAATGGAGCTTGGGAGCAAGTATGTTTTGATTTTACAGGATCAAAATTAGTAGGTGGAACTTACGCACGGTTCACAGTATTTCCAGATAGAGAAATGAAACCTGTAGATGAAGATTGCTATATGTTTGATAATTTAATTAAAAAAGCACCTTCTACAACAATTTCTATTGAAGGATTAGTTTGTGACTGGGAAGAAAATGGTATTACTCCTGACCAACATGGAGTATTTAGTGATGGTAATCCAACAGATACAATAAATGGGACTGTGGATAATCCAAATCCATCTGGCATTAATACAAGTGCAAGAGTAGGTAAAATGTGTAAAACCAGTTCTGCCGCAGCTTGGGGAGGAATTTGGTTTGATATTGATACTACAGCAGGAGCAGTAGCATTGTTAAATGGTAAATCATTTGTTTGTTTACAAGTAATGATGCCACAAAATGGTGTAGTTGCCCTGAAGTTAGAATCAGGAACAACTGCTGAAGCAAAAGATGCATCACTTAGAAGTGATTATAATGG
>JAZGFO010000176.1:0-5343 GCA_036479655.1 Saprospiraceae bacterium | reverse complement strand
TTACATCTATTTCTCCTTCTGGACATCCATCATTAATACTTAAATTTATTACTAACATTACGCTATCTCCAGGGTTAATCGATTGTTCGATAGTATGTCTATATTGTCCAGACAATGCATCTTCTATCCATATATTTTCAGTATTAAAAGCAGAATCATAAGCAAATCCACAAGGAATATATTCTGTAACTACAACATTATGTGCAGGTACTGTACCTTCATTATATACAGTAATAGAATACGAAACTGGAATATCAAATAATAATGGATTATTATCAACCTCAAATAAAAATTCTTTAGTTAGTGACAAATCAAATATCTCTATCGGAGCACTATCTATATCATCTTCGTCTGTAGGATCATTGTCAGGATCATTGTCAGGTGTGCTATCTTGATCAACTCCCGTAATATCATCATCATTCAATGCATCTGAAATTTCAGCTACATTGATATAACTATCTACATCACTCGTTGCACATTCTTGGAGTAAAAGAGAAATAGGAACAATAATCGAATCTCCCGAATAGATTGTATCTGTATAGAAATAAGTTGCATTGCTGCCATCCATTGCCCAGCCGTCATTATCATCAGTGTTAAATACTAATCCGCATGGCAAGTAGTCCGTAATGGTAATATCATGTGCAAACTGAGTACCTTCATTTTTGACTACGATATCAAATGTCACCAACTCCCCAAATATAGGATCAACTGTTGTTAATGTCTTAGATAATGAAAGATCAAAAAATGAAATCGCTGCAACATCGTGATCATCTTCTTCAATTCTTGGGTTTAAAGATTTTCCAGCAGAAAATATATTGTTGTCTGCATCAGAACCAGGTATTACAGCAAACTCTAAATCCGTTGTTGTAAATGGATTACTATCAGCATCATCAAATCTATTATTACCAATCGTATCTGTAGCAACAAAAATATGCGCATAATTATACCAATCGGTGATATTTTCTCCATCAAATTCAAGTGTCAATTTGGTTATAATATCTACACTATCTCCAGATGCTAAAAATATGTCATTCAATATATTTAATGTGTCAGGAAAAACTGTAGGCACTCCCCCAACATTTGTTGTAAAAGTATTGGTCCAGCCCAAAGGTTCATTAATGGCCGGATCATAGCCTAATCCTTCTGGTATAAAATCTTCAACAATCAAATCTTCTATTACTATATTACCTTGATTATATACTCTTATTCTAAAATCTAAGAGTTGACCTTCATAATATGGCCCCATTGTTAAAAGCTCTTTTTTTAATGCCAAGTCATATACTTGGAGTAATTCTACATCATGATTATCTTCATCATCGAGACCATCACCATCTAATTGATTATCAGAGGATTCATTAGGTACACCTCCGTTGTCATTTTTAAACATATTATCAAAAACACCATCAATTTCCTCTGTCTGAATTCCATATTTATTAGTAGCTTGAGCTATTTCCATATAATTGGTCCATGCAGTTGTAGGGTCATCATAACAAACTACCACATTTAGTACTAATATTCCATCATATTGATCACCTCCAATCATAGGTCCAGCTATTGTCAAAGTAGCAATGTTAGTATTTGAGTCGTATTCCCAATCAGGGTTTAATACAGGATCAAAAAATGCACCACAAGGCAATGAATCAACAATTACAATATCAGTCGCAACGATATTTCCCTGATTCACTACAGTATAATTGTAATCTATAGGATTTCCAAAACTAAAACTTGGAGCCGCTGTTGATCTTTCTTTTATTAATGCTAAATCAAATATCTCAGGCTCTGCTGGGTCATGATCATCTTGATCTTCAGGATTGACTGGATTATTACCAATATAATTGTCATCAGGATCGCCTTCTTCTATACTACGTTCGCCATCTGTATTTGATGCAGGTGTACTATCAGCATCATATGCACTTACATTAGCATTATTTTCATCTCTTGCAGAAATAATTTCTGTATAGTTTTCCCAAGCATTTTCATTAACCATTGTCATTGACAAAATCAAATCAATACTAACATCTATACTATCACCTACTGCTAAATTACTTATCGTGTAAATAGGATTAGTAGCATCTGATGACCAACCAGTCATTATATTCATCCCGATTGGATTGATATATCCTTCTGGAACAATATCTCTTACTCTAATAAACTTTGCAGCCATATTTCCTTGATTATATATCGTAGAAACAAAGGTTAAAGTGTCCCCATATTTGTGTCCAGTTATAGGGTCAAGTTTCTTTACAAGTGCCAAATCAAAAATTTTGACAGTATCTCTATCGTGATCGTCTTCGTCTGTCAGTGCAATACCGTCATTTATCCCTCCAGTTCCATTACCATTAAACGCATCATCAGCAGGACTGCCTAATAATCCTCCAGCATCATTATCAGGATTTTCATCACCAGTAGAATCTAAATCTTCATTTTCTCTATTGATCCCATTAGTATCTGTAAAACTAACTACTTCAGCAGTATTTATCCAATCAACCCTATTGGGTGCTGGTTTTGCCAATAAATTTATTGTTACAATAACAAATTCTCCTGGAGAAATAATATCGGTATAAGTTGTTACTGCTGCATTAGGTATCGTTGCATGCAGATTCCAAGTAGGATTAAGACCTCCTTGGTACTCATATCCGTCACCAAAATGTTCGATAATTTCAATATTTGTTATTGAGTCAGTTCCCTGATTATAAATAGTCAAGTTAAACGGAATAGCTGTATTATATTTTACTGGAATAGATGTGACCGTACTCTTTGTCAGGGCTACATCATATTGTTGACTATGTACAATAGTAGTAAGAAATAAGAAACAACTTGCTAATATTCCTTTATGAAAAAGTAAATTTAATAATTTCATTGGGGTAGTTTATATTTTTAAGACCTTTATGCATCAAAACTACCAATATATTGCGATATATCATAATTTATATTCAATTGAATATAAACATATTAAATATATAATTTTATGTATCTGATTTAAATCACACCTAAACTTAACAACATATCGCAAAATTGAGCAATGTATAACACACTAGACATCAAAAGAATATAAAGAATTTTTTTTAACAGGTTAATATCAACGAGAAACTACAAGACAAGACAATAGGTATCTAACTAATTCTGCCCCAAATTTTACTTTTTTTAGCCATAATCTGAACAAATTCACTTAATGCTTTATGTACTTCATTTTCAAAATTAGGGTCTCTTTCCAATATGATATTGGCATAATAACGAGCGGCATTTAGAATGTTACCATCATGAATGATACTGCTTAATTTTAGATCCAAAATACCACTTTGCATTGTCCCTTCGATATCTCCAGGACCCCGAAGTTTTAAATCTGCTTCTGCTATTTCAAAACCATTAGTCGTTCTTACCATGGTTGCAATTCTTTCTTTACTCTCTTTGGATAATTTGTATCCAGACATTAATATACAGAATGATTGATCTGAGCCTCGTCCTACCCTTCCTCTCAGTTGATGTAATTGTGACAAACCAAATCGCTCCGTATTTTCAATAATCATGATAGAAGCATTAGGTACGTTGACGCCGACTTCTATGACAGTGGTAGCAACCATAATTTGGGTAGTTCCATTGACAAACCTTGCCATTTCAAAATCTTTGTCTTTTGCCTTCATTCTACCATGAAGAATACTTATTTGATATTTTGGCATTGGAAAAAAATCCAAAAGGCGTTCGTAACCATCGTTTAGATTTTTAAGATCGAGTGTTTCAGATTCTTCAATTAAGGGGAACACAACATAGATTTGCCTTCCTTTATCAATTTCGGAACGCATAAAAGTGATCAATTTGTGCCTAGTTGACTCATATTGATGAATGGTTTTTATTGCTTTTCTCCCTGGAGGCATCTCATCAATAACTGATACATCCAAATCACCATAAACTGTCATAGCCAATGTTCTCGGTATTGGAGTAGCAGTCATTACCAATACATGAGGAGCAATATCTTTATTTTTTGTCCATAATTTAGCTCGTTGTGCTACTCCAAATCGATGCTGCTCATCAATAATTGCCAAACCTAAATTATTAAACACAACACTATCTTCAATCAGTGCATGAGTACCTATAAGTATATCTATTTTTCCAAGTTCAAGGTTTGACAAGACTAATTTTCTTGCTTTCCCTTTTATACTCCCTGTCAAGAAACCTATAGTAAGTTCCAATTTTTCTGCCAATTCACTAATACCTTCATAATGTTGTTGTGCAAGAATCTGGGTTGGAGCCATCATACAAGCCTGATATCCATTATCTATAGCAAGTAACATACTCATAAACCCAACAACAGTCTTTCCACTTCCAACATCTCCTTGAAGTAGTCTATTCATATGAACACCACTCCCCATATGCGCACGTATCTCTTTTAGTACTCTTTTTTGAGCGCCCGTCAATTCAAATGGCAACACATCATTATAAAACTTATTAAAGTAATGCCCAACCTTATCAAATTCTGCGCCTTTAAGTTTTTTTTCACGATTCACTTTTCCCATTAATAGTCTAAATTGCAGAAAAAAGAGCTCTTCGTATTTTATTCTATTTATCGCCAATGCTTTTTCGGCTGCATTCTTAGGAAAATGTATCCAATGTATCGCCTCATATCGAGAACAGAGCTTTAACTTATCAACCATGTAATGTGGCAACATCTCTGGCAAATCAGATATTTGCAGCTTTGCTAATATAGATTTTATTATACCTCTTCGCCCTTTACTATCAAGGCCTCTTTGGTCTAGTTTTTCGGTGGAAGCATATACAGGATCAAAAGTTTGCTGAATTCTACTTTCATTTCTGGTTTTCAACAATTCCATTTCAGGATGTGGAATATTTCTCTTTCCTTTATATATTTTCACCTTACCAAATACAACATATTCTTCTCCAATTATTAATGATTTCTCAAGATATTTGACACTCTGAAACCATATTAATTCTACAAAACCAGTACTATCTCTAAATAATCCTTGTAATCGGAACCTGTTTCTTTGTCCTTGTATTTTTTCTAAATTGACTAACTTCCCTTTTAGTTGTACAGTATCTCCGTCAGTAATGAGATCTTTAATCTCATGATACTGGGTCTTATCAATATATCGAAAAGGATAAGTAGTAAGTAAATCTCTCACACGAAAAACATTCAACTCTTTCTTTAATAGGTCAACCTTAGCTGGACCAATACCTGGCAGCGTATCCAAAGAGAAGTCTAAGATGTTTTTTTTATTCGACACGAATCAAAATTAATATTTTGATTTAATTGATTATACTATTTTGAGTATTAAAATAACATTGAGTATTTATATCACCTCTAGAGGATATAAATATATAAATGATTTG
>JAZGFO010000175.1:0-9257 GCA_036479655.1 Saprospiraceae bacterium | reverse complement strand
CACATAAATGGTTTATTGAAAATTCAAGAATTCATGCACCATTGATAATGGATTCAATTTCAAGTAAATAGTGAGCAACAATAATGCACAACAAAGTCACAATATTAATGCGAGTTTTTTCTGTTTAGCTTTTAGGGTAGGAGCGTTAAGAGCTCATACAAGACTTGATTTTTTTTGGTTCGTTTTTTGCATCAAGACAAAAAAACACCTCCTCATCAATGAAAAAAAGCCCACAACACTCGCTAACGCGATTTCTTCATTAGAGCACTGTCGTACTCTACTCCCAAAGGAGTTCATTCAGTCATATCTGGAAAGACAGCAACTAAGCATTCGCATTGCGAATACCTAATAATATCGTCCCAACAAAGGTAGACACTCCAATTTTATAACTTGAATTAGTAATGGACTTTAATTGAGCATTTTAATTAACACTATAAATCATTTGAAGAAATAATGTAAATTTGTGTTTTTAAAAACAGGAGAAATAAATTAATGACTACTATAATTGATTAATAAAGAAATAATAAAGCAACTATTTGTACTGAAATCAAAATTTGCAGCATCGTCTGGAATAGCAACGTTAGTTGATTTTGGGGTGTTTCAGTCGTTGATTTCATGGACACAGATTCCTGAAGAAATCATCAATATCATATCTTCTTCAATAGGAATGCTTATAAACTTTTTACTTCAAAAAAAGTATATCTTTAAACTAAATCGTAGTATTAAATCTACATTTTTGTTAAGTTTTGCTGTATCAATAGGTGGGATATTCTTATCTACGACAATTATCTATTTATTGACTAAGATAACTATATTTGCAGCAACACCAATGCTTGCCAAAATTGTGGCTACAGGTATAGTATTCTTTTACAATTTTTATCTTAAGCGATTTGTTTTCGAGAAAAAATTTATATGAAAAAGATAAATAATTAAGAATGAAAAATAAAATAACTTTAGAAATTATATGGTGGTTTATTACAGCAATAATTGTTGTTTTATTCTTAATTCCTATCTACAGTAATATTGGAAAAGACTATCCTTTTTATTTTTCAAATATATTAATGATAATAATTTTTGTAACATTTTCAAGATATATATTTCAATTAAAACATACTTGGCTTGCTAGAAACAAATGGGTCAAAGCAGTACTTATATTTGTAATGATTCCAATATTCTTTTGGGTTACTGACTCCATCTATAACTTTCAAAATCATGTTGAAAAAGATGGATTTGCTACCATGATGATACATATGAATCCTGACGAAGCAATGAACTTATCTAAATATATCAGATATCAGTATATCTTCTTCGGGACAAGTACTTGGATTGTCCTAATTCTGTTTCCAATACGACTGTTAATTTCTATCTGGAGAGAAATAAATACTGATAAAGTTTAATGCTTCAATAATTGAAATAAAAGTTTGTTAGTTTTTTTTATCCAAACTCAAAGGCCCATTTTTAATCTAGCGTTAGGAACAAGTCCCAAATTTGCAAATTTTTTGTTTTTATATTTAAATGTTGCTGCTACACCTATCATTCCAGCATTGTCAGTACAGTATTCTACAGCAGGAATATATGTATTCCAATTATGTACTTCCCCTAATTTTATAAGTGCTTTTCTCAACCCACTATTAGCTGACACTCCACCAGCAATTGCTACTTCTGTTATGCCAGTTTCTTGAGAAGCTTGCAATATTTTTTTCATCAAGATTGTGATTATTTTATGTTGAATAGATGCGCATAAGTCTTCCAAATTCTCATCAATAAAATTTTCATCTTCTTTTAATTTCTTTTTCAAGAAATATAGAATTGAAGTTTTAAGTCCACTAAAACTAAAATTCAACCCAGCAACTTTCGGTTCTGCAAATTCAAAAATTGGCTTTCCTTTTTGGGCTAATTTATCAATTTCAGGTCCAGCTGGATACTTTAGCCCCATTATTTTACCTGATTTATCAAAAGCTTCTCCTGCTGCATCATCAATTGTAGTGCCTATAACTGTCATATCTTCGGCACTATTAACCTTGACAATCTGTGTATGTCCACCACTTACTGTCAAGCATAAAAAAGGGAATTTGGGTTTGGGTTCTTCTGCAAAATGTGCTAAAACATGTGCTTTCATATGATGCACCTCAATTAGTGGTATCTCTAAACTTAATGCCATAGCTTTAGCAAAAGAGACTCCAACTATCAGACTTCCTAATAATCCTGGACCACGAGTTACTGCAATCGCAGATAGATAATATTTATCAACATTAGCCATATTCAAAGCAGCATCCACTACTGGAATTATATTAAGTTGATGTTTTCTTGATGCAACTTCAGGGACAACACCACCATATAATTCGTGAATAGTTTGAGTAGCAGTAACATTACTTATCACTACCCCATCGATAACAACCGAGGCTGATGTATCATCACAAGAAGACTCTATTGCTAATATTGTACACATTAAATTTTTCTATTAATTAAGTGCCAAAGGTACACACCAAAATCAAAATCAATAGCATCTATACTATATGGTAAATATAATAATTTAATTGCCTAATTATTAATTCGCCTTACTTATTGATAATCAACACCATACAAGATATTTAAAATAAGATTGAACAAAAAATGATTATAAATTTTTATTTCGTTTATCTTTTTATTTTCTTTGGTGTTTATATTGACTTATTTATTTTAAGATTTTACACAATTCGCATTAAATTGTGAATACTAAAAACGCAACAATGAAATATATTATTAATCTAGTTTTATTATTTCTTATTGGATTATTAGCTTTTATGTTATACTCCAGCATTAAGGAACCAGTAGCTTTTGGTAATGCGAAAAAATATAGAAAAGATATAGTTGTTAATAAATTACAAGAAATAAGAACATCTCAAGAATTGTATAAGAGTATCAAAGGAGAGTTTGCACCATCTTGGGAAGCATTAATTCATACTTTAAAAACAGATAGTATTCCATTAGTAAAAATATTAGAAGATGAAAATGATTCTCAGAAATTTGAAAAATTTATTACTTACTCTTCAGCATTTGACTCAATCAAATCTTTAGGGCTAAACTTAGACTCTTTATCATTGATTCCTTTTGGAAAAGGTAAATCATTTGAAATAGCTGCAGATACTATAGAATACCAAAAAACTATCGTTAGTGTAGTTGAAGTTGGGACAAAATGGAAAAACTTCATGGGTAAATATGCAGATATCAAGTATAGTAAATATGACAATAAATACGATCCAAATTCTACTATAAAATTTGGAAATATGAATAAACCTAATTTATCGGGAAACTGGGAATAATAGTGATAGACATTTCATTTTCGTCTCAAGCTTCAGATAGCTCAGACAATATAAACAATAGCTTAAGTAATCCATTAACTGAGATACTCTCAGTTGTAATAGGTATTGACAATTTGACCTACGGCAAATTTGATAAATCCAATACCTTAACAGATGTAAAACTGTTTACAAATATTGATTTTGAAAATCCAGATTCTTACCAAGAACTTAAGGAAGAATTAATAAAAATCAATGCTAAGTCGACAAATATATCATATACCGGAAAACCGTTCTTACATTCACCAAGTGAATCAGCTGGTGAATTGATAAAGTTTTTTCCTGCATTTGGAAACAAAGAATTAATCCAAAATAAACTAACGGATCAAAATATAGTTGTTGATTTTGGAAAAACAAAATCTCAAAAAAAATTCGTCGCACAGACTTTTGACAAGAATATTAATTGTTTTCATATATCAACAATTCTTGCAAATTATTTTTATCCTTATCGTACAGATCAACTTGTAGCACATATTGATAATAATAAAGTGCATATAATGTATGCAAAGCCATTGGATTTTTTCTACTACAATCAATTTGAATGTAAAAGTGAAAGTGATTATCTTTACTTCATCACATTGGCCTATAAGTCGATGAATTTAGATCAAAACATTACACCATTAGCCCTATCTGGCAAAGTTGATAAACAATCTGCTATTTATAAATTATTACACGATTATATACGTGATATTAACCTCACACAATCGAATTCTTTTAAAGTATCAGATTATAGATTTATGAATAAATCACATTATTACTTGGACCTTATTGCTACTTCACAATGCGTATAATATCTGGAAAATTTAAAGGTCGAAAATTTATACCCCCAGCTAAAAACTGGCCGACTAGACCAACAACTGATTTTTCTAAAGAAGGGCTTTTTAATATTCTTCAGAATAAAATATATTTTGAAGAAACAAAAATGTTAGATCTCTTTGGTGGAACAGGAAATCATTGTTATGAATTTATATCAAGAGGTTGTACTGACGCTACTTATGTTGATAAATTTGGAGGCTGTGTTGCTTTTGTAAAAAAAATGGCCCAGACTTTAGATATTGAAGATCAGATAAAAATCGTAAAACAAGATGTATTTAAATTTATAAGGACAACAACCAGTAAATATGATTTTATTTTTGCTGGGCCTCCTTACCCATTGCCAATATTAAATGATATTCCTGATGAAATATTTAAATACGACTTATTAGAAAAAGACGGACTATTCGTACTTGAGCATAATCCTAAC
This sequence comes from Saprospiraceae bacterium, assembly GCA_036479655.1. Lineage (GTDB taxonomy): Bacteria > Bacteroidota > Bacteroidia > Chitinophagales > Saprospiraceae > CAJXUU01. The sequence continues at coordinate 4,676 of JAZGFO010000175.1, read as the reverse complement.
CATGATTTCAAAAAACATGATCGCTATCAAGATGAACGAAATTATGGCTCTACGATTTTTTCATTTTTTAAATAATTTTTCCGCTTGCCGTTCGGGCGTTCACCTTTTTGTCTTGATGCAAAATAACGAACAAAAAAAATAAAGGCTTGTATAATTTTTTATCCTTATATTTTATCAAATTGAGAAACATATTAAAACTCGCATATAGGCTTTTTTATATTTTCGGCTGCTTTATTTCTCAAATAGATTTCCTAATTTAATTACAATTCGGTTTGCTCAAACACAATCTATTTTTATCTCAATTTGATCAAAAATATTCTAAAATTATATTGCCAAAATATGGTGTAGTGGTTTTTAATTTGATTAGTAAAAATGTAATTTTGAAATCATTCGAAACAAAACAATGCAATTACTGGGGCTAATACCATATGAGAAGCGAGACACTTACCCATTCAGCGAGTTAGAGGGTAATATGGGTAAGAAAGGTTATATAAATTGCTTTTTATACTTTTGAAGAGCATATAAATATTTTTTAAATTGAAAAATATTTTAAATAAATGTTGTTTGGTATTTAACATATGTATTTTAAAAACGATTTTCACTTTATTTATTCAAATACTAAAAAAAACTATCTTTGCAATAATATCTTTAAAAAGCATAAGAAACCATATAAAAAATGTTTGAAAATTTAAGTGAAAAATTAGAAGGAGCCTTCAAGAATCTAAGAGGTGATGGCAAATTAACAGAAATAAATATTGCCCAATCTATTAAGGACATTAGGAGAGCATTAGTAGCTGCCGATGTCAATTATAAGATTGCTAAAGATTTTACGGATAGAGTAAAAGAAAAAGCAATGGGTACAGAAAATGTACTTAATGCTGTGAAGCCAGGAGAGTTGATGGTCAAAATTGTATTGGACGAAATGATCGAACTCATGGGAGGTCAGTCAGTTGGAATCAATATCAAAGGTAATCCAGGAATAGTTCTTATTGCTGGTCTTCAGGGGTCAGGTAAAACTACTTTTACTGGTAAAATTTCGAAATATCTTAAAGAAAAGAAAAGCAAGCGTCCATTGGTTGTAGCGTGTGATGTTTATAGACCTGCGGCAATCACTCAATTGGGTGTAGTCGCTGATCAAGTAGGTGTTGCACTTTATAAAGAAATAGATAATAAGAATCCTGTTTCGATTGCACAAAATGCGATAGCTTATGCAAAAGCTAATAGTCATGATGTTGTAATAGTGGATACGGCTGGACGTCTCGCTGTCGATGATGCGATGATGGATGAGATCGAAGCGATAAAAAAAGCTATTAATCCGACAGAAACATTATTTGTTGTAGATGCAATGACTGGTCAAGATGCTGTCAATACGGCTAAAGCATTTAACGAGCGAATAAATTATGATGGGGTCGTCCTTACCAAATTAGATGGTGATACTAGAGGTGGTGCTGCTTTGACTGTTAAATATACAGTCGGTAAACCTATCAAATTTGTAAGTACAGGTGAAACGATGGAGACTTTGGATGTTTTTCATCCTGATAGAATGGCTCAACGTATCCTTGGAATGGGAGATATTACCTCTTTTGTCGAAAAGGCACAAGAACAATTTGATGAAAAAGAGGCAAAGCTGTTAGAAAAGAAAATCAGAAAAAATAAATTTGATTTTAATGACTTTTTGGGACAACTCAATCAGATTAGAAAAATGGGAGATATCAAATCTCTTATGAATATGATACCTGGAATGAGTAAAATGACTAAAAACATAGATATTGACGATAGTGCATTCGCAAAAGTAGAGTCAATTATTCAATCAATGACTGCTGAAGAAAGAGGAAAACCAGAATTGCTCAACATGAGTCGTAAAAGAAGAATCGCCAAAGGTTGTGGTAAAAACATTCACGAAATCAATATGTTTATCAAACAATTTGACCAAATGCGTAAAATGATGCATCAAATGAGTAAAGGTAAAGGTATGGGTAATATCATGGGAGGAGGAATGCCTGGTATGGGGAGGAGAAAATAGTATTGATTAGAATGTTTTTTAATAAATAAGTAGTGTTAAATTGTTAATGATACACTTATGTCAATAGCGAAAGTAAAAACTATGAATAATAATCCTCTTTTTAAAAGTTTTATAAGTAATCCTGGTCCTGCATATAAAGGTGGAAAATCAAGATCTGAAATTGTATCAAACAAAAAAATATTTAAACTTTCGTCTAACGAAAACTTATTAGGATCTTCTCCTTTGGCTTTAGAAGCTATAAGTAATCATATGACAATTTTGAATGAGTATCCAGATAGAACAGGAGGTTCATTGCAAAATGCATTGACAAAATTCTATAAAGGAGAATTGTCGGATGATAATTTTATTACTGCTAATAGTGGAGTAGGAGTGATAGAACTGATTATTCATGCTTTTTTAGGTGAGGGATTGGAATGTATTGTTACTAATCCGACTTTTGTTGCATATTTAGAATTTTGTAAAAAAGTTGGTGCCACAATCAAAGATGTTCCATTAATCGGAGATAATTTTGAATTGGATGTTGATGCTGTGCTTTCTGCTATTACGCCCAATACAAGAGTGATATGGTTGTGCAGCCCCAATAATCCAACTGGCACACATATTTCCAAAGATAAAATAGATAAAATAGTTGATAATATACCTGATCATGTCGTTTTAGTTTACGATGAAGTATATTATCACTTTGTTACTGCTGATGATTATACTTTAGCAATGCCCTATGTACAAGCGGGTAAAAATGTAATTGGAATTAATAGTTTTTCTAAAGCATATGGATTAGCAGGACTTAGAATTGGTTACGCATATACTACTAAAGAATTAGCAACTTACATCAATCAGTTAAGGAGACCATTTTTTATCAATACATTAGCATTAGAAGCCGCAAAAGCTGCCCTTGATGATACCGAATTTATCAATAAAACTGTTGACAATGTCAATCAAGGCAAAGCTTATCTATATCCAGAGTTAGATAGATTGGGTGTTAAGTATTGGAAAAGCCAATCCAATTTTATATTAATAAAGCCCACCTTAAATGATAAAGATTTTGAAAGTAAAATGTTAACAGAAGGGATCATGGTGAGGCGAGCGGCAGGTTTTGGGGCTATTGGATGTGTACGAGTGACTATTGGGGACATGGAAGCGAATTTGGCATATATTAAAGCCTTAGAAGTCGTTATTGGTCGTTAATTTTATACTAATATTAATGCTTGAAGAAGCAATTTATAGAATTTTTTCGTTTTTGTAATAATTCTATTATTGATCTTATGCCTATATCACTTATTCTTTATTATGATGCAGAGAAAAACAATTAATACAATATACGCCATATTTCTATTGTTAACATGGCCTATATTAGCTGATGGTCAACAACAAATAAAAAGTGAAAGCAAGTTAGATGACACACAAATATCTATACTTACTTGCGGGAGTGGTGACGAATTATATTCAACATTTGGACATGTAGCTATTCGAATATACAATAAAGATAATGACATTGATCAAGTATATAACTATGGAATGTTTGACTTTAAAACACCGAACTTTTACATTAAATTCATGAGAGGATTGCTGCCTTATTCCATTGGTAGTTCATCGTATAGTAGATTTTTACAAGGGTATCATCATGAAAAAAGATCAGTGATAGAACAAGTGCTAAATCTAGATGTGAGGGAGAAAAAACATATTATTGAATATCTTAAAAATAATATGAAAAAAGAAAATCGAAAATATAAGTACGATTTTTTCTTAGATAATTGTTCTACACGATTGTTGGATTTGTTTAATAACTTACCGGGAGATTTATCATTCTCATCTAAGTTAAAACCATTGACATTTAGAGACTTATTAAAAGAGAATTTACATAGTTTACGATGGGAAGATTTTGGTATTGACCTTGTGATAGGGGCAAGGTCGGATAGATTGACAACTAGAAGACATCAAATGTTTTTGCCATCATATTTGAAGGAAAATATAGAAGCAGCTACATTTGAAACATCAGATAATTCAAGGTTATTTGCCCAACCATCTAATATAGTTCTTGACTTTGAAGAATTGGCAAAAAATAGAAACACATCTTCACCAAATATACCTTTATATGTAATGATTGGCTTGCTATTACTAACAATTATTGTAAATATTAAAAACTCTAAGTTTCAAAAGTTCTATAACAAATCACTTCTTTTTATTGCAGGGATTTTAGGTTTGTTCTTGTTGTTTATGTGGTTTGGCACTGCACATGATGCGACTAAAGATAATTGGAATGTGTTGTGGTTGTGTCCTTTATGGCTTGTATTACCATTTGTGAAAAACACTTTTAAAACGTACTTAATTTACTTTCTTTTCGTCTTGTTGTTTATTGCTGGAGTAAATTCAGTTTTTCAATTTTTACCTCAGTTTTTCAACTTTACTTTTTTACCTCTTATTTTATCAATAAGCATTTCAGGTTGGATAGAATACTGTTCAAATAAGTATTAAAAAATGGCAAATGTGTTGATACGTAAAAAAAATGAATAGAATGGTTTATTAAATTTTTATGACAGTTAGCCTATCTGTACCATGATTATTATTGGTTACAATTATATAAATTCCTGAGGAGCTAAATACGTGCTCCGGAATATTTATAGTTTCATTTAGACAAAGATTTTGATGGACTAAT
>JAZGFO010000174.1:0-4375 GCA_036479655.1 Saprospiraceae bacterium | reverse complement strand
CGAAAGTGGCGACTTTACAGCGACACGAAAGATGATTGTGATAAAGTAAGAAGTTGAAACAATGACTAATTGTCATTATGAAACATAGTATAAAGGCTATCTCATTAAGTTGAGGTAGCCTTTTTTTTTGATGTGAACGATATTATTTCTTTTTTATTTTTTTTAAAAAAAAATGATACTTTTGCAATTCAAATAAACAATGCCTGTGTTTTTATATATTGCTATTTTTATTGTAAGTATTGCTGTCTTATTGTATGCCTCTGATCATTTTGTAGATGCAGCAGAGCGAATAGGGTTAGCGATGGGTATACCTTCTTTTATAATTGGAGTTACTATTGTTGCTTTTGGAACTTCATTGCCGGAGTTAGCTACATCAATAGCTTCTATCTATTCGGGTGCTTCAGAGGTTGTTGTTGGTAATGCGGTAGGTTCTAATATTACTAATATTCTATTGGTTTTAGGTATAACGGCTGTTGTTGGTAAAGGAATAAAAATTGATTATGATGTAATGAATACTGATATTCCTATGTTATTTGGAGCAGCAGTTTTGTTATATTTTAGTTTATTAGATTTACATTTATCTACAATTGAGTGTGTGTTGTTTTTACTTGCTTTAGTTGTCTTCTTGGGCAATTCTTTCAAAGGTGACGGCAGTGTTGATGAAAGCAAAGAAAAGACTAAAATCAGGCCGATAGATTGGGGAATTGTAGTTGTAGCTGGTCTGTTTATATATTTAGGTGCAAATTATACTATATATTCATTGACTAATATTGCAGAATCATTTAATATACCAACTCATGTAATTGCGATTACTGTAGTTGCATTGGGCACTAGTCTACCTGAAGTAGTAGTTAGTATTAATGCTGCTAAAAAAGGAAAGCATGCCATGGCCGTGGGTAATGTATTGGGGTCTAATATTTTTAATACCTATGCAGTTATGGCTATTCCAGGACTAATGACAGATTTGAAAATACCACAAGAAACGATGGATTTTAGCATACCATTTATGGTTTTTGTAACAGTTATATTTGGAATAATATGTATTTCTAAGCAAATATCTAAGTGGGAAGGTTATATGCTTTTATTGTTTTATGCTTACTTTATAAGCACGTTATTAGAAAAACAAATAGGTTGATTTTTCTTATATAAAAAGGACAGGAGCTAAATCATTTGTTTTTTTATAAAAGTCCAATTTTCAAGGTTATATTTGTAGTGTTAAACAGATAATTATGCGTACTCAGATATCAGCAGGCGATCAAGGAGAGCCAAAAATTGATGAAAAGGAAATGAGCTTTTTGGATCATTTGGAAGACTTGCGGTGGCACATTGTTAGATCAAGTGTCGCTATCGTTTTTTTTGCCGTTTTTGCATATGTATTTAGTGATTTTATATTCGAGCATGTTATTTTTGCTCACAAAAAGGATACATTTTTAACTTACAAAATATTCTGCCAAATTGGTGTATGTATGACGCCTCCAAATTTTACTATTATCCAAACTGAATTAGGAGAGCAGTTTTTTGTTGCATTAAAGGTTTCTTTTTGGATTGGATTTATATCTTCTTTCCCATACATTTTCACTCAATTTTGGAAATTTATTAAACCAGGGCTATATAAAGAAGAACAAAAAGCAGCTAGAGGTGTGGTATTTATTTGTTCGTTTTTGTTTTTGACAGGTGTTGCTTTTGGATATTTTGTGATGGCACCATTTGCGATTAAGTTTTTAGGAGATTTTAATGTCGGTCAGAATATCAGTGTGGCTAATGGTACTAGCCTTTCTTCATACGTTAGTTACCTTACAATGTTTGTTTTACCAACTGGATTTTTATTTCAATTGCCAGTTTTAATTCATTTTCTTGCAAAAGTAGGATTAGTTACTGATGAGTCTATGAAAAAATATCGAAAACACGCCTTTGTTTCTATATTAGTGCTGGCAGCTATTATTACACCCCCTGATATTATTACTCAATTTCTTATAGGTGTACCTGTCTATTTTTTATATGAAATAAGTATTTTAATTGCAAAACGAGCAGCAGAAAAACGTGAAGCAGAACTCAAAAGTTAATAATAAAAACTATGCAAAGATTATCTACTAATTTGACATTATTCCTAAAGATCTTTATTCCACTGGGATGGACAACATTCTTTGGCTTATTCGCAATTGTAATGTTTATTGTGGATAATAATGATAATCCAGTATTAGGTAATTCTACTTTTAGAATGTATTATTTATTATTTTTCATTTTATTCTTGGCTTTTTTATACTTCACTATTTTTCAATTAAAGAGGGTAGAAGCTGATGATAAAAGTATTGTAGTTACTAATTATTTTCAAACAGTTAGATATTCTTTTGATAGTATTAAGACGATTTCAGAAACCAATTTAGGAATAGCTAAACTAGTAAGAATTAAATTGTTTCAAAAAGGAATATATGGAAAAGCAATACCTTTTATTGCAAAAAATGCTAATTTGAAAGAATTTAAAAACGCTAATCCGGGGCTTTTTAGTACTGCTAAATAATATCTATCGTTTTCATTACTATTATTCACAAATAATCCGTATTTGCAGTCGTAAATTCAGTTTCAGATTTCGTAAGTACAATTATTAAATACTATTTTACGTTTGTAATAAGCTATGGCACAATTCTTGTTATATTATGATTTTGTCTAATATGTAACATGTTATTATGATTTTTAAATGCCATATATTAAAAGAACCTTTCAGGATCAAAAATTTATTAAGATATTATTCATTACCATTGGTAATATTTGTACTTGTAATGTCATCATGCGCATCTAATAAGAGTCAATCACATTATAGCAGCCGAAATTCTAAGAAAGAACGAGTTAAGAAAAGCAGAAATACTGCAAATACGCAAAGAAAGTCAACAAAAAAAATATCTTCAACAAGAGCAGAAATTGTGCGAACAGCAAAAAAATATATTGGCAAACCATATAAATATGGCGGTAAACAACCTGTGACAGGATTTGACTGTTCTGGATTTACTGCCTATGTGTACAACGAAAATGGCTTGAAACTTGGCGGGCCTTCATATTTACAAGCAAAAAAAGGAGAAAAGAAATCAAAAAAAGATCTTGAAGTAGGGGATTTAGTTTTTTTTGGCACTTCAAAAAAAGTTACTCATGTGGGAATAGTAGCTTCGGTAGATAGTCCAGTGCTTAAAATAATACATAGTACTAGTTCTCGCGGAGTAGTAATTGATGATATTTCAAATTCTGATTATTGGCAAAAAAGGTATTTGTTTGGAAGAGATATCTTAAGATAGGAACTTTATTGTAATTACACCTATTGATTACAATGCTATGTGTACATTGCACAACAATTGAAAATATAAATTTAGAGAAATTATTAAGATATGTTAAATATAATATTATTTGGACCTCCAGGATCAGGAAAAGGCACGCAAGCAAATAAATTGGTGGAGGAATATGCTTTACTACATATATCTACTGGAGATCTTTTTAGATATGAAATGGGGAATGATACGCCACTTGGATTAAAGGCAAAAGATTATATTAAAAAAGGAGAATTAGTACCTGATGAAATAACTATAGGTATGTTGAAAAACAAAGTTAATAATAATCCAGATGTTAAAGGTTATATTTTTGATGGTTTTCCTCGTACAATACCTCAAGCAGAGGAGTTAGATATATTCCTTAAAGAGATGGATGATGATATTTCTTTATTAGTTGCACTTGATGTAAAAGATGATGAAATTGTAAAAAGACTTTTAAATAGAGGATTGACTTCTGGTAGAGCAGATGATAATGATGAAGAAATAATAAGAAATAGAATAACGGTATACAGTAATGAAACAGCTAAAGTATTTAATTATTATGAAAAATTTGAGAAATCAAAAAAAATTAATGGAGTAGGCAGTATTGACGAAATATTTGTTAGGCTTAAAGAGGAAATCGATTGTGTAGCTAAATAAAAGCTATCTAAAAACCCAATTAGTATTTTATGGCAGGAAAGAATTTTATTGATTATGTAAAAATCAATTGTAAGAGTGGTAACGGTGGTGCTGGATCTTCTCATTTCAGAAGAGAGAAGTATATGCCTAAGGGTGGCCCTGATGGTGGCAATGGTGGCAGAGGTGGACATATAATTCTGCGAGGTAATAAGCAGATGTGGACTTTATTGCACCTTAAGTACAAGCGACACATCAAAGGTGGTCACGGTGGTCATGGTGGATTAAACCAGAGTAGCGGTATTCAAGGAGAAGATATTATATTAGATGTGCCATTAGGTACTATAGTTAAAAACGCAGAAACAGGAGATCATTTATTTGAATTAGTTGAAGACAATCAGATAGAAATTATTCTGGAAGGTGGTAGAGGAGGATTAGGGAATGTA
>JAZGFO010000173.1:0-7302 GCA_036479655.1 Saprospiraceae bacterium | reverse complement strand
TTAAAAACAATAATCTTTCGGGGACGCTACCTATAACAATTGGTGATCTAACTTATCTTAGAAGTTTAAAAATATATAATAATACGATATCAGGCTCTCTTGTAGATGTTTGGGGAAATATGCAAGATTTGGAATATTTAGATGTGTCTAATAATTTATTTACAGGCAATATTCCAATTTCATTTGGATCTTTATTGAAATTAAGAGTATTGTATATAGAAAAAAACAACCTAGATGGACCACTTTTACCATCAATTGGGAGTTTACCTAATATTGACATAGTATGGATGAAAGAAAATAACCTGAGTGGTTGCTATCCAGGTTCGTATTTAAATCTTTGTGTTAAAGAAAGCGTAAGTTTTAAAAATAATCCACTTTTACATGATGGAGGTGTATTTAGTCAGTTTTGCATAGATGGGAGTAGTGGAGATATTGATATGGATGGATTTTGTTATGGTCTTAATGTTGGGGATGATTGCGTAGATGATGACAATACTATTTATCCTGGTGCACCAGAGTTGTGTGATGGCAAAGACAATAATTGTAATGGTGCATATGATGAGAACCTTATCTCTACTAATACTTGGACAACAACTAATGGTGGAGATTGGTCAGTAGCGAGTAATTGGTCTTTGGGAGTGCCATTGGCATGTCAAGATGTTATTATACCTACAAGTACAAATCCTAGGAATATTGTTATCGCAATCGGAGAAGATGCGTATGCCCGGTCTGTGACTATACAAGGTAATAGTACCTTAATTAATAACGGATTGTTGACTATATCTGGATCGGATAACAATGGGTTGGAGATTGATACTAATGGAGCTTGTACCAACAATGCAATTACAATTATTAAATTAGTTGGGAACCATGCAATCTATTCAAAAGGTAATGTGATAAATTTTGGTACAATTAATGCATCTACAAGAGGAATAGAAACTGAAGTGTATATTGAACTTAATGGTGATATAGAGTGTACTATTAATAGTCAATTAATTATACATTAAGTAATTTTATGGAATTTGATGTTTTATGGTACTTTGTAAGTAGTATTGTGATTGTTTTTTAAAAGTCAGCGGCTCATCAATAGTATCAAAAAGGTGACATTTAGATAAATTTGTAGTCCTTATATTTGTGATGTTGCCTATTAAAGCTTATAATTTACCGTTAAATAACTCAAAATGACCGTTTACTCATTTTGTCAAAATATATGAAATTTTTTATTTAAATTTGTGTCATATAAAATTCTTTACAATATGAAAAAAATAATATTTACAATTATGGGAGCTTTTCTCGCTATAGCGATGAATGCCCAATTAACTAATAATGGAGGAACCATAGTAGTAGAGCCTGGGGCTGTATTATTTATCGAGTCCTCATTACAGATTAATACTGTAGGCGGAAATGTCGGTAGTATTGATATCCAAGGAAATGGTATTGTTGAAGTGCAAGGAGATGTTACCAATGCAGGTACGTTTACTATGTCACCAACTGCCAAATTGATATTAAGTGGTGCCAATGCAGCAGATGTAACATCAGGTGCAGCGACATTTACAAATGTTGAGATGGATAAAACAGCAGAAAATGTCACACTATTAGATGAAATGAAAATTGACACAGATTTAAATTTTGTAGGTGATAATAATAAAATAATTATTGGAACAAACGATTTGGTGTTTGGAGCAGCTGCTACCATCACTTCTGCTGATGATAATGAATACATTGTAGCTGACAGTGATGGCTTTGTAAAAAAAGAAATGACTGCCAATGGAACGTTTAAGTATGAAATAGGTGATGCGACTAATTATTCTCCATTAGAAACTACAGTGACTGGAGATAGTTACACTATGGGTACAGTAGATGTAAACGTAGATGCAATGGTTCACCCCAACAAGCCAGCATTGGCATCTGACTTTATCAATAGATATTGGACAGTTAACCAATCTGGAATAGCCAATTATTCAAATGATATGGTCGGCACATATGATGCGTCTGACTTAGAAGCTGGTTCTGATGCTGCTAAAGTTCAAGGTGTAAGATTTGAAGCTGGAGAATGGGAATATGCAGGAGCAGGTAATGCTGCAAGTCAAGTGACTGGTACTACCACTGCTGCAATGTCAGAATTTTCTGGAACTAATAGTTTTGGTAAAGCTAATTTGAAAGTGTTTTTACAAGGAGCATATGCAGGAGGATCTAATAAATTAAACTTGAATACAATGGGACTTATTCCGTTGACAAGTCCATATGATGCAACGGTAACAGTAGCAAGTATTCCTGCTAACGTTTGTGATTGGATAGAATTAGAATTGAGAGATGCTTCTAATCCAGCAACAGTAATAAGTTCTTCAAGTGCATTTTTAAAAGATGACGGAAGTATTGTAGGATTGGATGGAACAAGTCTTCCGTTAATAGTAGATCCTGCTTCTACTACTGGATATTTTGCTATCAATCATAGAAACCACCTATCAATCCGAACAATGACCGCATTGGATTTAGACCCTGCAAGTCAAACGGACTTGTCAGATGCTGCTAATGTATATGTCAATGGTGCAATTGCTAATACTCCAATGAAAGACTTAGGAGCAGGTACCATGGGTATGTGGGCTGGAAATGTCAATGGCAATCCGAATATTAGATACAATGGACCTGCAAATGATAGAGCATTTTTACTAGGTTCAATTTTGGGCGGTAATACTGGTTTAGTTATTCCAAATGTTTACAGTGATGGTGATGTTAATTTTAACGGAAATGTAAGATATAATGGACCTGCGAATGATAGAGCATTTTTGTTAGGTTCTACTTTGGGAGGAAATACAGGACTTGTATTAGTAAGACACTTATAAAAATAAAAAAGAAATTATGAAAAATATATTTACAATATTAATATTTGCTTTAATAAGTAACATTGCAATAGCACAAACTGTACAAGGAAACATTAAACGAACTGATGATTACCAAGTTACGCTTTATACAAAAGCTGATATGATGGTGAGTAATACGAACGATTTTGCAATGTTGTTAACTGTTAGTATTGATGCTGATGGAGCAACAGATACTAATACGGCTCCAACACCGGTAGCTACTTCATCGTTAGCAGGAGCAGCAATAGCACCTCAGCCTGTCCAAATTATTAATGGTCGGTTTGTTTATGCTTATTCACTTACTGGAGCCACACCAATATCTTGGGATGCAGATGTTGAAAATCCTGTTTTAGTTGTTGATTTTCCTATCAGTGCTAGTACTACAGGAGAACTTGTACAATTAAATGATTATACAGCAAGTGATATTACTCAGTATAATGCTTATTTTTATGTTGAATTACAAGCAATTGATGTAACTAATTATCCTATGAAGTTTTATATTGATCCAGATCAAAATGTTACCAATAGTGAATTTAATGATTCTTTTGTAGAAGCTTTAACACCACTTCCTATTACCCTTACAACTTTCACTGCTACTAAAAGATCGAAATCTGTAGATTTGACATGGGTTACTTCAACAGAAATCAATGGTTCTCACTTCGAGATCGAAAGAAGTCAAGATGGCGAGAAATGGACAAATATTGGAAAAGTAGCTGCAATAGGCGAGAGTTCTACAACACAAGAGTATAGTTTCTTGGATAATAAATTGCCATTAGGAGAAAGAAATTATAACAAGACATTTTACTATAGATTGAATATGGTGGATAATGATGGATCACAAGAATATTCTGACATCAGAAGAGTTTCATTTGATTTGAATAGTAATTATCAATTTTTGGTGTATCCAAATCCTACAACTGATGAAGTATTTGTTAACCTTTCGAGTATAACTGAAGGAGAAGCAGCAGCTACAATGAATATCTTCGATCTGAAAGGAAAGAGTGTAAAAAACTTAACAATATCTTCTAATGATGATATAAGAGTAGATATATCAACTTTATTAAGTGGGTTGTACTACTTTACTGTAAAACAAAATAATAAAGTCTATACTCAGAAAGTACTGAAAATAGATTAAAGATTTTTTATACCTGGTTTTTGTTAATTGTTGGAGGGATGCGTTCGCATCCCTCTTTTTTTGTGCAACATTTTAACGCTGTAAATCTACACTGTGATTATGTTTTACCCTCAAGAATGCTCAAGGTTGCACGATATTGCAAGACACTTTTGACGACTCTTTATTTATTTTGAGTTTTTGAAATCTATTAGCATGAAATTCTTAATGTATTATTATTTGATTTAATTAACTGTTAATTTTGGAAAGCCCTTTTTGTTTAGTTTTAAATAGATCGTTATGAGAAAAACAACTTATTAAATAAAAACAAAACACATGAAAGCGATTATTTTTAGTTTGATGTTTCTAGGATTATTAACTGGACTTAAGGGACAAGGAGAATTTAGTATTGGGTTGAGCCCAACTTATTCTTCAGGCGATGGAATTGGTGTTGGATTACAATTAGAAAAATTACTTACTAATAAAGATGGTATAAAACTATCATTTGTAGTGAGTAATAGGATGAAAAAAGTAAAACTAGGTTATCAAAGAATACTAGCTAAGTCTAAAAGATTTACACTGCTTTCTGGTTTAGACCTTGGTTATTTACACTCTGACTATACCCGTTTTGGACGAGGAACATACAAAAGATTGTCACTTAGTCTTCCAATTGATATTAGATTTAATCTGTCACAGCGATTCAGTATAAATATGGGACTAAACTTTCATCTCAAAGAATTGTATGATCACTCTACTGTTGCCCCCAACTATAAAAATTATTATGACATTGAAGATATTAGAATAGGTGGTTTTTATAAGTTTTAGCGATGTAAAAAGGGAACTGAACTTTTGGAACGTTCTACTAAAAAGTGACTTGTCCAATTAAGACAAAAAAAATGTACAATACTAATTTAGTATTGTACATTTTGGTTTACAGTGTATGATGATATATGTCATATAGTTCCCAAAGCAATTGTCGGTCGATGACATTTATAACTTTAGTTTTCAAAGAGAAAGGAAAGTGTTATAAGTGTTTATTTGTAAGGGAGAAAACAAGAAATGAAACTTCCCGTCTACACAAACAACAATTATTAATCCTTCACATCTACTTGACTATTCTGTTTAATATTGACAGTTCCAGTATTTGTAAAAGGAAGTGGATTATTACCTTCTAAATTTTGATCAAATAGTATATTTTTTAAGTTTAATGTTCCTTCATTATATATAGCACCACCGTTTTGGACTTCTTTACCTTTTATAAGATTGATTCCTTCTAAAGATAATGTTACATTAGATTCGACATTGAAAATTCTTGATAGTAATTGACCATCAATTATGTAATTGTTTTGTCCTTGATTGACGATATTGATGTTTTTGTCTATTATGATTTCTCCATTTGCAAGTGCTAAAGTCATTCCAGAAAGTGTAGCATCAATTGTCAGCAAACCATCTGGACAAACACTATTAATTAGACTTCGCAACGAATTAGGACTTGTATCATTGTTTTCAGTTACAGTCTGATTAGATAAGCAATTATCTTTTATTTCAATCATGAAATCTCCTGTTTGAGAATCCCATCCATCAACTTGAATATAGTAAGCCTCATTAGGAGTAAGTCCAGTCATTACAGCTATTGAATTGTAGCTTACAATAACACCACCATCTTCATCACAACCTACTTGAGTCAGTGTGGTCATATCAGTACAGTCTGTAGCTGTATATATACCCAGTTGAGTATCTGTCAAGCCAGTTTGAAAATCAGTAGAAATTGTTACATTCCCAGAAGGAGGAGCAATGAATGAATACCAAAGTGTGGTTTGCGCAAGGTCATTATTATGCCAGCAGGTGCCACTTGGTTCATTTGTTTCTACAGTTGCATTTGTATTATTAGCTGTGATTGGGGGAGCATCTATAATAAGGGGTTGAGCATCACAAAGATTGTCATTTGGAGGAGTCACCGCCTCTTTACTAATACAAAATACTGCTTGATTAGGTGTCTCTGTCCATATTTGTGCAAAGTATGTAGTATTAGTAATCAAGCTAGACAACAAGCTTGACATATTGTCAACACATACTACCTCAGTCATGTTATTACAGGTAGAGCCAGAATATAAGACGATACCGGGGTTTCCAGTATTTGAATCGAACTGGTAATTACCATTAGTTGGTACAGTAAATGTGTACCATATGTCATAGTTGTCAGTACCATCACATGATATTGTAGTTGATTCGTTGGCACCAATAGTTATCCCACTTACTTGATTTGTTGGGCAAGTACCAGAATCACCAACAGTTATAACTATTGCATTAATACATTCATCATTTTGAGGAGTAAAATTACCACAAGTAATACTTGCATCCCATCCAATACCAGTAACTGCACCATCACTTAAAAAGTGAAATGTAATACAACCAGAAGCATCAGTAGATGTGAATGGTCCTGGAATAGTAGATCCATAATAACCTCCTGCTGGAAAATTGGCTTGCGTAGCACCATTACCACTATCAAATAATGGTGCAGAAACGTTTAGTCCATTATGAATATATAGTGCATCCCAATTTGTTTCTATCCCAAAAGTGTTGAAAGTGATTGTAATTGGTTCGGTAGGTATGTCTGGGCAAATTGTTAATTCCCAATTTTCATTATTCGAATAGCTTTGAGCAGATCCTCCAGGGTCATAAGTATTGTCATCACATCCAGGAGCTTTACTGATACAGAAATCGACGGTAATTTCAAAATTATCTGTCCATATTTGAGCATAGTATGTAGTACCAATCACTAATGAAGGAAATACGCCTGATGAATTGTCAATACAAGTAACTTCAGTAAAATTGCCGCATGCTCCTGTATATAAAACGACTCCTGGGTTTCCAGCAATAGCTTCAAAAAGATAATCACCATTTGACGGGATTGTAAATGTGTACCAAATATCGTAGTTGTTTTGTACATCACATGAGATACTAATAGACTCATTTGCACCAACTGTAACTCCAGAGACTAGGTTGCCGGGGCAAGTTCCATTATCTCCTATGTTGTTAATGGTGATTGCATTTCCACATTCATCATTGCTGGGAGGTAAAGGAGCTTTACTGATGCAAAATTCAATGGTGTTTTGGAATATATCAGACCAAACTTGAGCGTAATAAGTTGTGTTTGTAGTTAATCCATTTACAATTCCTGAAGCATTATTAAAGCATGCTATTTCGGTAAGGTTACCACACGACCCTGTAAATACGACTATTCCGGGCGAACCAACCATTGATTCGAAATAATAATCTCCATCGCTAGGTACGGTAAAAGTGTACCAAATATCAAAATTTCCGCCACCA
>JAZGFO010000172.1:0-14493 GCA_036479655.1 Saprospiraceae bacterium | reverse complement strand
GCATGCCTTGTAAGTTCCTGAACTTGAGCTTTCGCAGTCCAGCTTAGGACTACAAGCATCATTACTAAAAATTTGTTTACATGTTTCATATTTTACCGTTTTATGATTTAAAAATTATCGCTAACGGTAAGCATATCCAGATTCGCGACGAAGGAGAGATTCTGTGATCATGCATTGTTGAAAGCAGTTAAATCCCTTTGCAACGCTTAGAGACAAATATACGAAATATCTGGGTATATGGAGTTTGCGCCTTGATTAGACGTCTTTGGTGGGTGACCTGATTTTTGATTTCTTAAAAATAGGAAGGAGCCATGTATTTGAAACACTGTACTTTTCCAATTATTCATCCATTTTTCTTTGAAATGAGTCCGTTTTTCTGGACTTGACATACCATCCCCAGGCTTACTTCTTGCAAACCAATTTGTTGACCAGCCTATCATGTGCTTACGATGAATCATATTTTATGGTATCTTTTTTTAAATAAGAGTAGTACATCAACTTCATACTTTGTTGACATTCTATACAATATAAGGGATCTTCCTGTCCTCTTCGTATTTGATTCTTTCTATAATGTTCGTGTTCGCCCCACTCAAATTCGTTGTCTTCAAATAGGATCTCCAGATCCGCTTCTTTTGTTACTTTTTGTTCTTTGGGTATTTTTCCTATGTAAAAAGAATTGTAGATCCCGTAATAACGGACCGCTTTGTAGCCATATTTGGGAACATGTTGAAGCAATGCATCCAAAAACTGAGTAGTGCTCATATATTTAGTCGAGATAAGCGGTTTCTCTCCTTGGGGAGTGTTTTTGTAATCATTATAGGAAAACGACACTTCTTCATCTGTCGCACTCTTCAATTTATACTCGCTTATACACGCTCGTTTTGTGTATCTGCCAACATAGCCCACAATTTGTGCTACATCGCTAAGAGGTTTTTGTATCGACACAATCCATTGCTTCGAAGCTCCTTTATTAAACCAATGTAACAAATCTTGTGTCGTTTCGATCAATCTCCCTACTTTCAACGTTCCTTTCCCATATTCTTTCATTAATTCTTTTCGAAACTCCTGCTTCAGTTGATCCGCTAAATAACGTTGTTTGGTCAAATAATCAGATGTAAACTCCACGTATTCCGATGCACCTATTTTCAAGCCTCCAGCACTCACGATCATGTGGATATGTGGATGATATTTAAGATCACTTCCAGCTGTATGCAACACCGAGAATATCCCTGGTTTAATATTGTGCTTCCTCTTAAACCACGTTTGCAACACCTTCGCACTACTCCTAAATAAGATGTCATAGATCAAACAATCATTCCGCTTCGCCATGCCACGCAAAAAGCTCGGCAAGGTCGTTACGATGTGGTGATGCTTGATATTCAACAACTTGCTCAAAGTGCTGTCTGCCCATTTGATCGTATCCGCTGCGCCACAACTTCCACAAAATCTTGATTTGCACGATCGATAGATATATTTCATATCGCCACATCCTTCGCATGCATATACCGCTACCCCGATCTTAGGTGATCGACATGCCTTCGACTTATTTACTGCGCGAAGCTCACATTGGAGCCTATATACAACTTCCGATCAGGAGAATACAAATAATCACTAAAACTAGCTCGTATATATCAGACAAACGAATACGCTTCTTTGGAAAAGACGGTGGTGGTGTACTTTTTGGATGTGGTGTGTTATGGCACATGCCGTAAATATAACACTTTTTACAAACTATTGAAGATTAAGGGATTGTTTAATTTGAATGGGGTGTGCGCCGCTGTGGCTTTTTTTTTGAATATTGTATGGTAATTGCGTTCAACTTACTTATAAACGTAACAAATATATAATTTCATTCCGCATTTTTGCAAGTTTTTTCGTGTATTGTACCCAATACCTTCAAATTATCTGATGAGCTCTGTATATCTTTTATTTCCCTATTAGTTACATGTGCGTAGTGCTGTATAGTCTTTATGCCCTAATAGCTCTTTTACTGATTCTGTTGATTACAAAAGCGGTTAACAACAACAACAAAACTGTCGACACTAAACTTACCATACTGCCGGTTGTACGAGATGATGGAGAAAAAGTAAATCTGACTTCATGATTACCAGCTGGAATTTTAAGACCACGCAATAGATAATTAGTTCTAAAGTGATCTACTGGCTTGTTGTCAATATATGCTTGCCATCCAAGATTTGGTCCATACCAAACTTCAGAAAACACTGCCAACTGATCTGATGAAGTAGCACTTTTATAAACTAATTCATTGGGGCTATATTTTGTCAATGTTATTGTGCCATTTTTTTGTGGATCAAAACCAGACAACTTTGCTTTATACTCACTATGTATGATAGCTGTAGACAAAGGATTAAAGTCAGTTAAAGCATCAATTTCTTCATTTGCAGAATCTACATATTGTATATTTTCTACAAACCATGCATTACCTGAAGCAGATGGATTACGCTGCGCCATCTGTGTATTATTCGCCCCCGGTGTGATAAAATATTTGGTATTAAGCATATTTAATACCTTTTGATTACCGAACGGAGCTTCTTGCGACCTCTTACTTAGATGATTATCAATAATATCTTGAATTCTTTGAAGCTTTACAGGACTGTAACCTCCTATCGTTTTATGATGGTAAGAAGTGGCTGCACTATTATAGGTGTCAACTGTAAAATCTTGTACTCGATAATGAATATCTGTATCATTCAATATTTTTTTATCAACGTCTCTTAATGTAAAATTATCTTTATACTTTCGAGAACTTACATAATTATCATCACTAATATAACTCTTATTCACTATCATAATATCTCCTACAGATAATATACCGACGACAGTTAAAAGTACTATTTTTGATATTTTTGATTTTAAGTATAGATAAGTCAAACCTCCTGCTATTACTACCAACCCAAATGATCGAAAAGCTGAAGATCGCAACATAGATGCTCTATCAGATAATAAAGCATCTAATATTTTGCCTTCTGCTCCCATTTTGGCATCATAGGGGCTACCAAATGATATCATATTGGGTCCAAGCAGACCAAAAAACATTGCAAAGCCTCCAACAATAACAAGTGCTGCTACTAATGGTTTTATCAACTTACTTTTATCATCTGTTTTTAAAATTTTGTCCAAAGATAATCCTGCAAAAACCAGTAAAAATATTCCTGTTATACTAAAAATAGAATTTGGTGTTCGAAATTTATTATACATTGGAAAATAATCAAACATGGCTCTATTTAGAAAACTGAAGTTTTTGCCCATTGACAATAAGAAGGTAACTAAAACAGCTATCCCAAACCACCATTTGAGTCTACCCGGCACAATAAATAGTCCTAATATAAAAAAGAAAAAAACAATAGCCCCAAAGTAAAATGGACCTGCTGTATTAGGCAATGCGCCAAAATATATTGGTACACGAGCTTTACGTTGTCCTGTTATCTTAGCAAATTTTGATTTTCCGCTTATTTGTTCTATCGATCCTCCACCAGCAGCTCTTGGTATAAAAACTGAAACCATATCCAAAAAACCACCAGACCAATACATTGCATAATCCCACGCTAAGCCGTCTGTATTGCTACTTGATTCTTGAGCTGTTGCACTTTTTTCTAATATTGGTTTTCCCCTCATTGTGTGTTTACCATATTCATAGGTTGGCATCAACTTAGATGCAGATAGTCCAAGTGCTATAAGTGCACCTATTGCAAGAAGTCCTGCTGGTTTAATAAAACTACTAACCTTACTATCTTTTATAGCAGCAATCAATTCTATAAGCATATAAATAGCCATTAAGATCCCCAAATAATATGTCATCTGAGGATGATTTGCTTGAATGTTAACTCCTAAAAATATCGTGAATATTAATGTACCTAACCATGGTCTTCCTTTCATAGCTATCAACATACCTGCAATGATAGGTGCGGATGCCATTATTGCCTTTACTTTAGTATTATGCCCAGCTGCCAGATTTATAATATTACCGGTTGCTAAGGTAAAGACAATTGCAAATATTAAGCTTACCCATGGGTCAACTTTGAGCAATATCAAACAGATGTAAAAACATAACATACCCAAAATAAACATTCCAGCAGGACCTCTAAAACCTAATCTTAATGCTTTCTCAATAGATGGGGCAATACTGTTTTTGTGTAAAATACTGATATTAAATGTCGGCATTCCACCAAACATACTATTCGTCCACAATACATCTTCTCCTGTCGTATCTCTGTATTTAACTGTTTCTTGCGACATACCTTTGTGTGACACAATATCTCCTTGTTGTAGTTGCTTACCTTGAAACTGTGGCATAAAAAAGAAAATATTAATTGCAAGAATTACAATTAATGCTATTAAATGAGGTAGGTTTTTTCTGAAGTTAAAATTCATTTTACAATATTTAATTTAGTGTGTATTATCTAGGTATATTTAATATAAATTGAAACGCTATTTTTACGTTATTTCTCATCTTTATATATCATTATTTGAGTGTCACCTGGTTTAGCATAGCCCCGATACATACCAGATGTATTAAATGGCATTGTGATGTTCCCATTTTTATCAAGTGCTATTACACCACCAGAACCACCTTTTTCTACCAATTTCTTATTTATTATATATTCAGCAGCTTTGGCTAATGACATTTTTCCATATTCCATCATTGCTGCAATATCTCTCGCAACAGTGTACCTAATAAAATATTCGCCATGCCCAGTACAAGATACACCACAAGTATTATTATCTGCATAAGTTCCTGCTCCTATTATTGGACTATCTCCTATTCTATTATACATTTTATTGGTCATACCTCCAGTACTTGTACCAGCTGCTAAGTTTCCATTATTATCAAGAGCGACACAACCCACTGTTCCATATTTACTATCTTTAATTTCGGAAGTAGATAGGCTAAGACTTGCTTTTTCAGCATCAAGGACTCTATTGATGGTTTCCCAACTTCTTTTAGTTTTAAAATAAGACGGATCAACAATTTCCAATCCTCGAGATTTGGCAAATTCTTCGGCACCATGCCCAACCATCATTACATGTTTGCTTTTTTCCATTACAGCTCTTGCCGCTGAGATAGGATTCTTAATGACCATTACTCCACCGACAGCTCCAGCATCATTATTGATTCCTGACATTATTGATGCGTCCATTTCATTGGTCTTGTCGTGTGTAAACACAGCTCCTTTACCAGAATTAAAAAGTGGAGAATCTTCCATCAAGTTAATAGTTTTTTCTACAGCATCTAGTGCTGTACCACCAGTTTTAAGTATGTTTTCTCCAATTTGCAGGGCACTACTTAAAGCATCTCTATATTCTTTTTCTTTTTCAGCTGACATCGCTCCTCTACTAATAGTCCCCGCTCCACCATGAATAACAATAGCATACGCAGGTTTTTCGATAGTTGTACTATTACTTATTTCTTTTGACTCAGTTTTGCACGAAAAGAGCAATTGTCCAATTATAACAGAAAGAAAAAATAAATTGAATTTCATAGTTATAAGTTAATTAATATTAAATCGATATTTAGCAAAAGTATCATTTAGTAGTGTCTTTTCAGAATTGTTAAGTATAAATCTATTTTTAAATAATATGGTTTTAATATATGTCCACCAAAAAATAAATATAAATCCTAAAGGAATAGCCAACAACACCAAACTCCCGTATATACCAGTAAAGTAAATAGCTACACAACTAAGTAATAGATAATAAATTAAAAAATATCCAATTCCCGTACTTATTTTAATACTGGCAACAAATTCTAATGAATCTTCGTCTAACACTTTATTTGCCGTAAAATGAGCTAAAAAAACTGGGATGAAATTACAAATAAAACCTAAAATAGCTGGAACTATCAATATAACCCCAAACAATAAACTATAAAATTTTTGTTGCTTTAACCTCAATCCAGATGTTCTATTTTTTCGAATAGATCGAATATCTTTGGCAAATGCTATAAATTGAATATCATCCATCTCATCAATAGTCTCAGAAATGCTTTTCATCAATTTCCAGTTTGATGTTTTGGTGTCTATTATTGGTAAAATTGGAAAATTCAGCGTTCCTTCTGCAAGTTCTAATGTGTGGTTAAGGATATCTTGACGATTTTCTTTTTTTACATCAAATACCAAAGGTTTAATTATCTGATACAAATCCTTCATTATTTTTCGGATACTAGTATTAGAGCTTTCTTGGTCTGAGAAGTAAGACTTTGTAACTATAGGTTTAGCAATGTTTAACATTACCCTACTTCTCCATCTGGCAGGGCTAATAAAATTAATACCCACAGGTAAAATTTGAAGTTCGTTTGGGTTGTCATATTTTTCAAGATATTCAGATGACATTCTTGCGATACCTTTTTTAAATGGACGTAATGTTTTTACACTCTCTGTACCTCCTTCTACAAATATTATTATAGCTGCGTCATTATCAAGTGCATTATACACAGCTTTCATACTTGCAGTATTCTTTTTTAATTCAGAAAAACCATCTCTAAATCGATAAATTGGAATTTGATTTGAGTTGACTAATATGGGACGTAGCCATTTTTTACTAAATACGTCACCTCTTACCATAAAATGAACTGGTCTTCCCAATACTAATGCAATAATGAGCGGCTCCACAAATCCATTAGGATGGTTACTTGCTATTAATAAAGGGCCTTTTGTTGGTATAAGTTCTTTTCCTTTTACTTCAATTTTTCCATAGAAAACCCTAAGGGCAAAGTGCAAAATAATTCTAAGAAAACTATAAAACATAGTAAAACTTTAATTTCAATTTGTATTTTTGATACTATCCCAAAATAAATTCTAAACAATAATCATATTTGGAAAATCATAATACAAATAAACGCAATTTTTTAATAACAATCTCAGGTCCTACTGCTGTTGGTAAAACTGATGTTGTAATTAAGTTAGCTAAAAAGTATAAGAGTGACATATTTAATGCTGATAGCAGACAGCTATATAAAGAGATGAATATCGGAACAGCAAAGCCAACAACACAGGAAAGAATGCAATCATTATTTTATTTTGTAGACTGTCAATCGGTAAAAGATGGCTATAATGCGGGTCAATTCGAAAAAGACTTCAGAGCACAAACAGCGAAATATTTTAATACTAATGATATAGGAATCATGTGTGGAGGGACAGGATTATATATTAAAGCTGCATTAGAAGGGCTGGATGATTTTCCGACAGTAGTAGATTCTTATGTTACTAAATTAGAAGATACTTTTAACAAGAATGGTTTGGAATCACTTTCAAATTTGTTGAAAAAATTAGATCCCGAATACGCTAAAACAATAGATATAGATAATAGTAGAAGAGTAATAAGAGCACTTTCCGTTATTGATGTAGAAGATAAACCTTATAGTTATTATATAAATCAAAATTCAAAAAAGAAAATTTCTTACTCTACACTTAATATTTGTTTAGTTAGAGACCGCCAAGAACTATATAATAGAATTAATCAAAGAGTCGATAAGATGATTGATGTAGGATTAGTTGATGAAGTCAAATCATTATTAAAATATAAAGATTTAAGAGCATTGGATACTGTAGGATATCGTGAAATATTTGAATATTTAGACGGTAAAATATCACTTGAAAGAGCAATAGAATTGATAAAACGAAATACTCGAAGATACGCTAAAAGACAAATGACGTGGTACAAAAACCAAGGTGAATGGCTGATGATAAATGCTGAAGATTGGGACGGATTAGTAGAGAAGATTGATGTATTTGTAAATCCTACTTTATTAAAACAAACACCAATGAAGCATCCAAAAAAGTATATCTGACAAGTTAAAACACCTAAGTCAATAGCTAAAGGCAGGTCGTCCGAGCGAAAACGTAGACAAGGGAGCAGCATTGCAGCATAGCAATTATTCGGACTATATTTTTTTTGTTTTCGTTTTTCATCAATGGAAAAAATTAAAAATTCGTCTGATAAGACAACATCTAAGAAGCATCAAAAAAAGACTTCTGACAAGAGAATAAAGCACCTATAAGCTAAAAGCAATTAATCAGCACACTATTTATCTCCAAAGTTATCCCACGCTGCAATAACCGTTTCTTTCATTTTAAAATAATCTTTCTTTGGAATATTATTTTCAATTTTATTTAAGAAAGACATCAACTTGGTATATTCGTTTTTTGATAATATCCCGTCTTCTAAAAACACATCCATCAAAATAAGAAACGTAGCATTTATATTTTTAGAAATTTCTATAGAATTTACTTTACTTCTTACAGAATTATGGAAAAATATTGCTTCAGGAAAACTAATTTTATTATTCTTGGTGTGCAATTCAATTTCCCCTTTGAGTTCTGATAGTTTAAATAGTGCAGCATCAGAATCTAATTCTCTATTTTCATAATTAGAATAAATAGTTTCTGATCTCGTAAGAAATATAGTCACTTGCTTTTTGCGTTTAGTATTAAAATAAATACTCAATAATGCCGTAATTAAAGCAAAACAAATAGCGACTACAAACTCTGTTAAAAAACCCCATTCCTTAAATACTTTAAACCATAGCGCTAATTTGTTAGACTTAGGCATTAATCCATTATTCTTAATTGCATAAAAAACAGGATTTAAATCTTTTTTTTCAAATATCATATCTGGACTAAAAGCATTGACATGGCTTATAAAAGTGTTGTGTAGTTTTTCTTTATCTTTAGGATAATAGTATTTTCTGAGTGTGCTCCATTGCGCTAGTTGACAATTTTTATTTATTTTTTCTTCTATAATTTGATTTGTTTTTTGGAATGTATAAAGGTATTCTATGATATTTTTTTTATCATTCAGAACTTCAATTTCAATTCTATCTCTTTTTTCTAAAGACTCAATTCCGTTCTTAGCAATTTTATTGTTTAACTTTTCCTTTTTTCTATTGAGATAAAGTGCCATCTCAATAGTATTAGGCATAAGGTAATATACCCGACCAATTCGTTCGAAGTGTTCGTTATGTAATTGGTTACGAGATCCAATTGCAGACAAAGTAGAACTAATCATATAGAAATTGTCTGGGATTACAACTTCTTCTCCATTTATAAACTGCTTATACTTAGGGTTGAATAAATTTTCCCATAAATCAGAACCAAAAATTGTTTCTGGATTTACTTTATCAATATCATCAAATATAGCAATGTATTTGTTTTCAGGGTGTGCTAAACATTCTTCCCAAAACTTCAATAGTTTTCCTTTTCGAAATTTGCCATCAACTTTTTCTCCAATAAGTTCTTTGTTATATATCAAATCAAACTGAGGTGTACATATGAGATTAGTTATCCTCAAATCGTCTATAGCTATAAACTTTGCTAATTTACTTATCAACGTAGTTGCTCCATTACCAGATACACCAGAAATGACAATTCGTCTTTCGTTTTTAAGTGCTTTTATATATAATTCAAATTTAGAGAATTCCATTATTGGCATATATGGATCAGATATCAATTCAACAGCATCTGTCTTTTTACCAATGGTATTATTGTGAAAATCATTAAATAGCGATTGAATGTTATTATGTGAATTATCTAACGTTTTGATTTTAGAATAATCAAGTTGCTCAAGATTTATCCAAATAGGATCTACAATATTACGTGTGATTTTCCATAGACCAAATAACCCTAAAACAACTAAAACACCAATTATAATCTTACGCATAAACTTCAGATTTTAAATCTTAACAAATATACCAAAATACTGATTAGAGACAAAAAAATTAGACCTTTGTCATTGTACTTATAATAATACCAGCCGCCATTGCAACATTTAAAGAATCAGCAATTCTATCGTGGGCACCAGAAATTGTAATTCTAAAATCCAATTTTTCGGCTACCGACTCCCCAATCCCCTTAGATTCGTTACCCATAACTATCAATGATTTTTGTGGCCAAATAAATTCATTAATTGAGTCTCCATTCATAATTGCACCTATTGTCTTGTGTTGAGTGATTTCTAAATCATAATAAGCGCTGGTGTACATCGTTACATTCAAAAAACTACCCATTGTAGACTGCATTACTTTTGGATGATAAAAATCAGCAGAAGCAGCAGAGCGTACTACAGTTTTAATTCCAAACCAATCAGCAATACGAATAATTGTACCAACATTTCCTGGATCTTGTACACCATCCAAAAATATTACATTTCCATTATTAAATACAGTATAATCAACTATTTCCGATTGCTTGGTTAGTACGATCAATACTGGAGAAGAAGAAGTCAAAGCAGAAATCTTCTTCATATTATTATCACTAACAATAGTAATTATATTTGAAAAACGATGCAGTAAATGCATATTATTTGAGTGCCATTTTGGGGTGACAAATATATTTAAAATATTACATAGAGAATTCTTTAATATATCTTGTGCAATTTTATCCCCTTCAACAAAGAAATTATTATACTTTTGTCTAAATTTATTCTGGTGAAGAGATTTTACAAACTTTATCTGATTGTTAGTAATCACAATTATAATTTTGATTCAAAGGTAGCATGACAAAAATAAATACCAAACATTTCTATTTGTTTTCGATGTTAATAGTACTACTATTTTCATTATCATCCTGTAATACATCAAAGTATCTCAGTGATTCTCAAACATTCCTTGCTGAAAACACAATAGAAATTGAATCAAATGATGATATAATCGATAAAGTAAAATTAAAAAAGAATCTTAATAATCAAATAATTCAAAGACCAAATGGAAAAATTCTATTTAGTATTCCTAAAGAATATATTTATTATCGCAATTCTGAATCTGGCGACACTTCGTGGTATAATAATTTTTTAAGGAAATCACTAGGAGAACCACCTTCAATATTTAGTGAAAACATGACTAAAGAAACTGCACAGAAAATGCAAAACTACTTGGTCAATAAGAAAGGATATTATAATGCCTTTGTTGATTACCAATTAAATACTACCCCACCTATAACGACAGTACAGTATAATGTAAACACTGGCAATAGGTATAAGATTAATTCTATACAGTATATTGGAAAAGATAAAAAAGTGCTCAGCATTATTAAATCAATTAAAAATGATGCGATTATAAAAGCTGGAGACCCGATAGATGCAAGTTCGTTTGATAAAGAATTGACTCGATTATCCTTGGCTCTTCAGAATAGAGGTTATGCAAACTTTGCTACTAATTATTTTAATATAAAAGGTGATAGTGCTCTTAATCAATCTGCTGTAGATATATTTCTGGAATTGAGACCACCATTACCAGATTCTTTTCATCATCAATATACGATAGGAAAAATAAATATCTATAGTGATTTTCATAGAACTCAGCAAATTGACAAACTGGATTCGATGACATATATGTCTAATGTATATTATAAACAAGCAGATCATTATCTTGTAAAGCCTAGTACAATAGCTCGATCTGTCTTTATGAATAAAGGCAAATTGTATAATCGAAATGATCGCTCAAAAACAAGAAAAAAACTTGCCGAATTAGGAACGTATCGTTTTGTAACAATGAATGCTCAAATAGATAAAGACATTGATACATTGATTAATTACAATATATTTTTAACACCATACAATAACAAATGGGTAGCAGATTACGGTTCAGATCTATTTTTCTCGACAATAAGACAAAGTAATAGACAGCTATTTGGTTTTTCTCTTAACAGTCAATTTAAAAATAGAAACCTATTTGGAGGAGCAGAACAATTTACCATAGGATCTGAATCTGCACTAGAGTTACAAGTTCAACCCAATGTAGAAGTAAGAACAATAAGTATAGGTCTTAATTCTTCTTTAGAAATACCTAAACATATCGATCTCTTTAGAATTACGAGTGCGTTAAATTCAATAAATTTAATAAGCGATAAATTTTACTCAAGCTTCCAAGAAAACACAACAACTAATATAAATAGTGGATATAATTTTATTAACATTTTAGATAGTTATCGTAGATCTTCTTTTAATGCTAGTTATGGTTATAATTTTAAACCGTCCCAAAACAAAAGATGGATTATTCGCCAAGTAGGAATGGAGTATAATGATTATAAATTAACTGAAGATTTTGTCTCAATAATAGGTAACAATCCTTTACTTTTAAGAAGTTTTGAAGATAATCTCCAAACAGGGTTTTTATTTCGAGACATTAGATATATCTACACAGGACCAATAAGTAAGAAAAATACAAGCTTTACTTTTATTTCTGGATTTGAGATGAGTGGATGGGAAACATACTTGCTAAACCAAGGATACAATAAGGTATTTGGAAAAGATAAAACATGGAAATTTTCCAAACAGATTGGCTTCTCTAAATATATAAAAGCGAATATAGAGCCTAGGTTTTACAAACATTTTTCAAAAAAACACTCTTTGGCTTTGAGAGCATTTGCAGGTATAATAATTCCATTTGGTGGTGATAAAGTTTCTCCGTTTTTCAAACAATTTAGTGCAGGTGGTCCTAATAGCCTAAGAGGATGGGCTCAAAAAGAATTAGGCCCAGGTTCTTATGGGGCACTTCTAGAATCACCAATCGAAGGTCAAACATTCTATCAAACAGGGGATATTAAGTTAGAGTTTAATGTCGAATATCGGTTTGATTTATTTTGGTATGTTGAAGGTGCACTATTTGTAGATGCTGGTAACGTGTGGACACTTAGAGAACATGAGAATAGACCTGGATCAAAATTTGGTAACAATTTCTTAGATGAATTTGCTATTAATACTGGGTACGGAATTAGATTTGATTTTGATTATTTTAATATCAGGTTTGATTTTGGATATAGAATAAGAAACCCTTACAAATCTGAAGTTACGCTAAGACAATGGTATAATTGGAAAGAGTTTAAAGCCCAAGGATTTGGTAATTTTCAAGTTGCTGTAAACTACCCATTCTGATTAATTATGGAAACTTCTAATCTTATAAGTATCATCATGCCCGTCAAGAATGGTTCATTATATCTTTCTGACTGTTTGCAATCAATTATTACACAAGATTATTACAATTGGGAATTAATAATTATAGATGACCATAGTTCCGACCAATCTGTTACCATCATAAAAACAGCAATAAAAAATGATCAAAGAATAACTTTAACAACAAATAATGGCAATGGTATTATCGAAGCTTTACAAACAGGCTACAACCTCTCAAAAGGCGCATATATAACAAGAATGGATGCAGATGACATAATGCCCTCAAATAAGCTCTCAAGACTAATATATCCACTCCTACAATCCTCCATACCAACAGTAACTACAGGTTATGTCAAATACTTTAGCAAAGATGGGATAAAAGATGGCTATAAGAAATATGAAAATTGGTTGAATCAGCTTTGTAAATCTGACAATCATTATACTCAAATCTACCGTGAATGTGTGATACCGTCTCCTTGTTGGATGATGAAGAGAATAGATTTTGAAAGTATTAAAGGATTTAAGTCAGATATATATCCAGAAGATTATGACTTATGTTTTAGAATGTACTTATGTGGAATAAAGGTTGTACCAATCCTTCATGTTTTACATCATTGGAGAGACCATATTACCAGAGCTTCAAGAACAGATCAAAATTATTCTGATAATCGGTTTCTTGATATAAAAACAAAGTATTTTCTTAGTATAGAACTTAAAAATAGAGATAGCCTAATACTTTGGGGTGCAGGAAAGAAGGGAAAAGACATTGCAAAAAAACTAATTTATGCAAACCGAAGTTTTATATGGCTTACCGAAACTCAAACTAAAATAGGTGTGAACATATATTCAAAAATATTGAGACATCCAGACAATATAACCCCACAAAATTTTCAAAACAGCAAAATCATCATAGCTGTCTCATCACCAGAAGATCAACAAAATATAATAAAACACTTAGATATCAAAGGTGTAAATAATAAGCAAAGATTTTTCTTTTGCTAATCATTTCTACTTCGTTTATAAAACGTATTAGGTATTAATTTATTATTGACATAACCGTACCGCTCTAGCCATCTTTTTTGGAGATCAACCTCAATAATTTCATAGTTTTCAGTGGCTATTTTATTGTCATCTTTATCTGTTACGATCATTAGGTTTTCATTTCCATATTGATCATGGCTAAATAAAAATGACTTTTCCAATTGATTTAATGCATTGTATATTGATTTAACAACAAGATTACCATTATTATCATATTTAAAAGTTTCAATTCTTAATAGTTCATCTGTATCTCCTGCATAAGCCATAGTTTTAGATTTTAATGTATCAACATAAGAAAACTTATATGTACTCAGCAACTGTCCTTTATCTCCATAATATATAGAACCATTTGGCAGATTACTTCCAGAAGCATATTGATATACTTCCTTTCCTTTTAGGGTCTGATCTCCTTTATAGAAAGACTTTTCAAAAGGACGATCATCTTTAAATGATTCTTCTTCCATGTATTTCATTTTTCCAGCGGCATAGGTATCTACTGCGGCTTCAACTTCATATACAGATGTTACAACCGAAGATTTTAGTAATTGG
>JAZGFO010000171.1:0-17313 GCA_036479655.1 Saprospiraceae bacterium | reverse complement strand
ATCATCCATTCCACTAAAACTGACTAACCAATCTGCCATAGACATTGCCTGTGGATCTCCACATTCTACTGTCATGTCAGAAGGTGCAACAACCCAAGTAGGATCTGTAGTATCTACTATTGTAAATGTAGCATCTTTCGTAATACTACGTCCGCAATCGTCCGTCAATGTAAAGGTAACTGTTTCGCTACCTGTCATTCCACAATCATCACTTAATCCTGTGCTGTTATGTGTTACAGTTGCTGCTCCACTACAATTATCCATTCCACTAAAACTGACTAACCAATCTGCCATAGACATTGCCTGTGGATCTCCACATTCTACTGTCATGTTTGCAGGCATCAAAAGCCAATAAGGATCTACTGTATCTTCTATTGTAAATGTAGCTGTTGTGGTACTCGCATTGCCACAATCATCAGTAGCTGTAAAAGTTACTGAAGCTGCTCCAGTCGCACCACAATCATCACTCAATGCTGTACCACTCGGATAAGACCAAGTTACATTGGCACAATTATCACTAGCATTAGCACCACCGTAGTTGGCAAGCCATGTAGCAAAAGCACCATTTGGATCTGCAGTACCGTCACATTCAACAGTCATATCAGCAGCCATTGTGCCTATTGTCGGTGGCGTATCATCAACAATGACAAACTCTTGAGCTACTTCAACTGACGTATTTCCACATTGATCTTCAATTTTCCAATTGATTAAAAAAGAAGCACTTTGACATGGTGTTGCAAGTACATTTTTTGCGATAGATACTACTGTCAATTCCATATTTTGACAATTATCCATGATGCTAAGATCTGCTGTAGTCCCAATAAGTTGACCAGCTACATAAAATGTAATCGGGCTATTAGGGTCATAGTTAGTAGAAACTACTAACGGCACTGTATTTGCTGCAGCTCCTAAATCAACTACTGTATAAGCATCTGCTGTAGGGCAATCAACGCCATCATCCATTGTATAATAGGTATTAGAACTACCTGAAGCAGTTGGTCCATCATCATCTTTAAGCAAAATATTCTGCTCATACGTATCAGATTCATTATCACAAAGATCTGTTACGATCCAATCTATTGTCACTTCGTATTGGCAACTGTTACTATTGTCAATAGCAATATTATCAACACTAAGTACTAAATCAGCATCTACAGTACATGTATCCATTACTGCTGCTGCATTAGGTACATCTACTGGCTGTCCTCCAACCATAATATCTGCACCAAGTGCTACTACATCACCATCAGCTAAAGCATTGCCATTGTACATTACCATAGCTGCTGCTGGGCACGTACCTGACGTAAGTGTCAAGTGATCAAAGTCTCCAGCTGCTGCACTAAATTCTGGTGCTTCGTCATCATCGATTGTTACTGTAATTTCAAAGTCTCCAGCTTGACCAACTGAGTTACAACCATCAGTGATCTCGAAAGTTAATGTCCACTCATGTGTACATGGTGTATCATCATCATCTTCATCTATTGATGCCAATACTAAAATTGGCGTAGCATTACAATTGTCAGAGAAGTCAGATGGAATATCTATTTTATAGCCACCAACTGTAATTGAGTCTGTAGTAGTATAATCAATTACTACACCATCTACGGCCTCTATTCCTGCATACATCACTTTTGCATCAGCAGGACATGTAACTCCGTGATCAGAATCAAGAGATATATCATACTCATTTGTGTCACCACCACCGAATTCGGCAGGTGTAGTATCTGTAAATGTGATTATTTGATTTTTTGTAACACTATTGCCACAGCCATCATCTAATTCCCAAGTGATCGTCCAAGATCTACCACACGTGTTGCCACTGGTAGCATCAGTAATATCAGCCATATCTATAGCACTTGCCGTCAATATCCATTTAGATACTGCTTGACAGTTATCAGATAAGTCAGCTAAAGCTGGGACATCGAAAGTCATATCTGTTGTACCGTCTCCTATCGTATAAGTCGTACCCGGAACACTTGGTGTACCAGGAGTTACTACAGTACCTGCTGTAAGACTCAGTGTAGAAAGATGAGGACAAGCTATTGCATGGTCTTCTGTATTTCTAGTTATAGGCGATTGATTTGCCAATACTGGATCAGTATCATCTACGATCGTGATCACTTGTGTCTGAAATACTGTATTGCTATAATCATTGGCATTGTCAGAATAAGCAGTTGTGCTATCTGTAACCATCCATACTAATGTCCATGTAGTACTACAAGGATCTGTATTATCAAAAGTCTTAGAATCTAATGTCAATACTGGTGCAACATTACACTTGTCAGCATATCCACCATCAGCATATCCACTAGCTGCAACATCATAAGTAGTCTCTAAAGCAGGAGCTGTAAAAGCTACATTACCTACTGTATAAGCCATACCAGAAGCTACTACATCACCAGCATTGATACTTACTGTCGCTGCCATAGGGCAGTCAGAAGAATTCTCTGTTGTAATCGTCACATCATCTGGATCTTCGAAAGTCGGTACATCGTCTTCTGTAACAGCTACGGTAAATGTACATAAAGATACATTTCCTGCGGCATCAGTAGCAGTATAAGTAACCACCGTTTCTCCTAAGTAATAAGTCTCTGTTATCGGAATACTTAATGCAGAAGTCAATGTCTGGTCAGCTGGTAGCTGAGCAGGTACAGGAGTACCATTGGCATAAGAAACTTTCCATGATCCCATCTGACAAGCATCTTGAACAGAAGGTGTATTATACGTAATTTCTTTTTCACATTCATCTATATCCGTATCGTGCGACATATCAGATGGACATAATCCTATAGAAGGAGGAATCAAATCTTGATTCACTACTACCTGAGGTGCAACGGCTGTACAGCCATTGGCATCTTTTACTGTAATACTTGCATACGTACCAGGCATTAAATTTAATACCGGTGGTACTTGATAAGTAGTACCATCAGCACTATACATATATGGAGGAGTTCCACCAGTAGGCAATACATGTACTTGTGCAGTACCTGTACAAGCCTCATAAGTAAGCTGATTAGTAGCTGCTGTCAATACTGGTGGTTCTACAATTGTAAATGTAGCACTTGTAGTACATACGTTTCCACTTGCACTAGTACTTGAAACGACTACAATATATGTCCCCATACTCAATCCAGTGATACTACTAGTAGTCGAAACAGCCGTATCATCCCATAAATAAGAAATGGTATTAAGTTCTCCTGAGTTATCTACTGTTACACCAGCACTACCATCTGTCAAACCATTGCAAGATATATTCATACTTGTTTCGGTCAATATAGGTAATATATTTACATCCAATGTAATCTCTGCTAACGCAAAACAAAGAGAAGCATTATCTTCTACTCTTGCCCATATACTACCAGCAATACTGGTATAAGGGCTACTTAATTGTGCAATAACTAAGCCATCATTGGCATCTGATACTGTAGGATAGTAAGTCACTGTAAAGTTAGCTGGAAGCTGACTACCCAATACATCACTATCAGCATCTGTCAATGTAAAGTCACCTTGTGCTGATCCTGATGGATCCTCACATGCTTCTAATGTAGCTGCTGTAGCTGTAGGAGCAGGATTAACTGTGAAGCTCTCTGTATAAGTAGGAGAAACACAACCTTGATTATCAGTAATCACTAATTCAAGATCAAATGCTCCTGCCACACCTGCTGTAATCGTAGGAGACTGTATAGTAGCATCATCCAATACAGTACCAGTCGCTGTGTTATTTGTAATCGTCCATGCGTAAGCAAATACAGGATCACCTTGTGTCGCAGTTCCTGCCGCGGTTTGCATCTGTCCTTCACATAGTGTGGTAGATCCACCTGGGCTAATATTACCCATAACTGGAGCACCAACTCTAAGTGTTACCCAAAAGTCATTTCCTTCGCATTGATTATCTATAGATCTTACATTGTGAAATCTGTATGGTATCTCTTGTATTGTAGAAGAGTTGTTAATAATCGTACCAGCTAGAGCATTGGTATTTGCACCAGATCCACTTCCTGGCCCACTAGGACTTGTAGTAGGGAATCCTGATAAATCTTGTAATACAATTACTAAACCAGGCATTGTATCTATTTTCGTTCTCCACTCTGTATTCGTCGGTATGTTATTAATATTTGTTGATGGATCCCAAGAAAATGGAACACCAGAACAAACATCAATCAAAATAGGATCAGCTTCTGACAATCCAGCTATAGGTTCTGGCTCCGGGTGTACCGTAATGGTAAACGCTACTGCTGTACCTAAGCAATCTTCTGTAGGTGTATATTCATCATCAGTTCCATTCTCTATGTATGGTGTGAGTGTGATCGTAACAATACCATCTGTAGTAGATATATTGTTCCAAGTTGCTTTGTTATAAAACATATCATTAGTACTACTAAGAGATAAGTCTTGTGTCAATTCTTCTACATTAGTTGCCCCAGCAGCAGTAGTTAATGTACCACCACTAAATACAACTTCTCTTTTATATTTGAGATTAGCAGGAGTAGTTGGTGTAGTAGGAGAACTAACTCTTACTCTAATATTATCATCATTGCTACCATC
The DNA here is from genome assembly GCA_036479655.1 of Saprospiraceae bacterium. Taxonomy (GTDB): domain Bacteria; phylum Bacteroidota; class Bacteroidia; order Chitinophagales; family Saprospiraceae; genus CAJXUU01. Next base: position 12,768 of record JAZGFO010000171.1, on the reverse strand, counting down.
AGGCTGACTAGTACCGCCAGACCAAGCTGGACCGTTGCTATCATCACTACATCGTTCTATATTGTCACCATCAGCAACATTGGACCAAGGATTAGCACCTCCATAAGGGCTGAGTCTTGATTCTACTACGATCATTGGGACTGGTTCTACACTTACATCTACTGTAAACGGTGTTCCTTGACAATCATCATTTATTCCACTGTCATCTATTTCATCAGCACCATAAGTATATGGTACTATTGTATATTGTACTACGGCAACATTGTTGCCCGTATTATTGATAGCGGTAGTTGCATCTATAATATCGCCATCCGCTCTGATATAATCTGCAGCGGTATATCCTGTTGCAGTTCCAGATATTACTTGTACATCATCTACTAAATAATTATTGCCGTCTTCTGCTGTAACATCAACAGTAACTGATGGTGACTCAGCACTACAAATTGTCTCTGTAGTAGCACTCGGTGTAGCTATAGGATCAGGCTGTACGGTAACTATAAATATGATAGAATCACCGACTACATCGCCAGCTGACAAATCAAAACTTCCATCAACATCATAATAAGGTGTAGAAACAAATCTTATATCTTGATCTGTTGCTGTTCCATTATGTGGTGTAATAGGAGTAGGAGGTGTAGGCAAAGCTACGGGTACATCACCTAAGCCATTAAAAGCAAGTAGTCCCAATGATTTATATGTAAGATGTACATATAGATCACCACAAGCACTTGGATCAACTGTAGTTCCACCTGGAACTACATCCATAGCAGTAAGCATTGCATCCGAACAAATAACAATGTTATAAGTATTACCAGAAGTCATGGCTTGGCTATAACTATTTGGACCAGTTACAGAAGATTGTATCGTCGGTCTAGGCTGTACAATTACAGTCACATCAAATTCTTCTCCCTCACATGCATTTGGTGCAGCACTGGTAGGAGTAACTTTGTAAACAACTGTTTGGTCTACTCCAGTCGTATTAACTAATACATCTGTAATCGTTACAGATGTGGAAGGAGAAGCCATTAAAGTCTCTCCAGTTACATCTGCATTATCAACAGCATACCAGCTGTAAGTATTTCCTGTCATAGTAGTTGCAGCTGCAAGATCTACTGCCAACGCTACATCAGAGCATGTCGTTGGTGTAGGATCTGTAAGTACAGGTTGAGATAGTACTGTAACTATTATAGTAAATGATTGTGCAGGTACTCCAGGACACATAGGTGTCGCTGAAGAAGTCGGGAACACTGTGTATGTAATCTCAGCATCACTACCAGAAGTATTAAGTGTATTGGTCATTGTCTCAGTGACATTGCCAGTTCCGTTAGTGGTTATACTATTATCAAGCGTCCCTGAAGATACAGAAGCAGTCCAAGTAAATGAACTTGACACACTATTTCCTCCAGGATTCGTATTTATATTATCTTGTGGATCAAAAGTAAAACCTGCTTCACTGCATATTTCTTTAGTAGAATTTACGCCTACTGGTTCTGGATTTACTATTACAGTAAATGTCATAGATTCTCCAGCACATTCTGTATTACTGATAAAATCACTTTGCGTTGGAGCAGTACTTGTACCCACTTGATTCTCAAAGTATGGCGTAATCGTACCTGTTAAAGTCACAGGACCTGCAGCAGTATTTGTCAATGTTTGATTGACTGTAATGGGACCTGAAGGTAAATGTTGTGACCATTCTGTCGCACCAGGACCTAATAAATTACCTGGATCATCAAAATCTATTCTTACCCAATTGAAACTACCAGAGGCAGCTGAAGGTGTATTAGGAACAGAAATAGCACCAGTAGTAAACATAGTACCACTACATACGGTAGCTGTATAATCATTGTCTTTGTCTAATGTAAAAGCTGTAGGTGCTGTAATAGCAATACTAACTTCTGGATCAGGCTCTACTGTTGTGGTTATTGTGAGCGGTGTGTAACTTCTACATTCGTCTGAGTCCATAGAGAATGGGCCTCCACCTGCAACATCAGACTCAAAATAAGGAGTCATCACTAATGTTATCATATCAGCTGCTGTTCCCATGTTATCTAAAGTATTACTTATAGAAGCAACAGCACTAATCGGAACATTGTAAGTTCCATTACCACCGAAGCCTAAAAGATTATTGGCATCAGTAAGTACTGCATGTACAAATAAAGAATCTCCTGTAGAAGATGCTGCAGTAGATGTTGTTGAAGTTGAAGCAAACATTGACATGTTACAAACTGTTTGAGTCGCAGTTGTGTTAGTCTCATCTACTGTACCTGTGAGCGGTGAGGTGAAATTAACTGAAAGTTGAGGTTTTGGCTCAATAGTAACTGTAATGGTAAATGGATCACCTTCACATTCAATATAAGGTCCAGTAACAAATCTATTAATTGGAGTTATCGTGTAAACTACATCGAGTGGTCCTGAAGTCGTATTTTCAAATTCATCATTACCTATTCTCCATGTATCAGAAGTAGTAAATGTGGCCATTTCTGGATTAGCAGGAAAAGTAGCTGGCCATCCTCCAATATAGGTTAAGCCTGTAGCTACAGTTGCTGTATCATATCTAAACCCATCAGCAGTACCTGTGATTAAGTAGTTTGAATTACCACCTGATCCATCAGGATAAAATCTAAATTCTTCATTAGAGCATCTAACAATTGCATAATCTGCAACCACAGGCTCTGGCAAAATATCAATTGTCACTGCAAAAGCATTACCAGCACAACCAGAAGTGGTATGTGTAGGTATAATGGTATAAGTAACTGTCACTGTCGCTCCAGTAGTGTTTACTATATTATCTGTAAGTATATTATTATTAATCGATGCAGAACCAGATAATCCATTATAATCAGGATTGGAAGGTACTGTACCATCTAAAGTATATACAGCTGTTCCAGACCCTGTAAAACCATCTAAATTTATAGATACATTGCCCGTGTCATCATTATCAGAGCATGCATCAGCAACTGCTCCACCGGTATATACGGGAGCAGGAGGACCTACTGCTACACTACAAGATGTAGTATGCTGTAGACCTACTCCATCTGTAGCTGTTAAAATCACTGGCTGTATACCTATGTGTGAGCAATCAAAAACTGTCATAGGGTTTGTTTCTGTAACCACACAATTATCAGTACTACTACCATCCCCAAGAGCATCTTGAGCTAAAGTTCCAGTTCCTGCTGAGATCACAACATATGCTGATGCTCCTGCTGCCCATGCTGGAGCAGCTCCAGGTAAAGCCGGACAAATAGCTACTGGATCGGTACCATCTTGGATCCCTACCATAGTGTTACAAGTCGTAGAATTTCCAGATGCATCAGTAGCAGTGATCGTTATTGATTGTGTACCAATATGGCTACAATCAAATGTAGCAATATCTACAGTAAAAACGATATTGGCAAAAGAAGAACAATTATCAGTAGTACCTGCTGCGATATTTCTTAAATCAGTATCCGATAAGGTTTTTGTACCACTTCCGTCTTGAGCAACACTCAAAGTATAAGAAATGACTCCATTACATGACATTGCTGGTCCAGTATTATCAGAATCACAAGGATCTGTAATATTGAGTGTCACGTCATTGGTATTATAAGTGGTAGAAAACATAAGATTGGTAGCTGTCCCTCCCATCGGTCCAAGGTCTGCCGAACTTGCTATCGTAGGAAAGTTTTCGGTAGCAAACGTACCTGTCACACCACCAGTCGCGGTGATAATAGGTAATGCAAGTCCTGCACCTACATCAGCAGCTGCTATAAGTCCTGCGTCAGTGATCGCTAAGATACCTGTGACAACTGCTGTCCCTGGAGCTCCAGTAACATCTATATGCCCATAGGCATTAGCTGTTCCAGGTCCTGGACATGCATCATTAGGTCCATCTACGGGTATTGTCGTAGTCCCAGGTGTTGTATAAGAACCTATTATAGGCAGACAAGTCTGACCATAAGTCATCCCGACGACGGTCAATAAGCTTATAAAGATAAGCATAAATTTAGTTTTCATAATATTTAATAATTTTGATTTGAAGTAAAAAGTATTCATAGTTGAATGGTTTTTTAAAGTGAAAAAAGTAAAGGGTTTATATAATAGCGTTTGATTGTTTTCATAATATTGTTATAATTATTTATTGACCTTGTTGTATTGTTGTTACTGTCCCTCCCGAAGGATTGACAAAATCTCCTATAAAAGTTCCAAATCCAGTATATGTACCATTATTGGTGTAAGTACCGCCAGCGGAGATATCGAGGGTTCCTTTATTTATAAGTGTGTTATTATTGATAAATGTTACCCCAGAAGGGACTTCAATTTTAATATTTTGTGGTATTTCTGAGATTGGGTCAGTAAAAATGCCATCTACTAAGGAGATGGTATAAATGGTTTGTGGAGCTTGATCTACTAATGCACCTGTTATGGTCATACCTGCTGCTGTACATACCAATCGTTTTCCTGTGGCAACATCTGTTACATATAATAAATCAGCAGAAACTGGAGGGTTACCATTTATCAATTGAGCAACTCCTGCAAAACCATTTGTAGCAAAAGAAGTATAGAATTTTTGGTTTCCCGCTATTCCTATAAAGTGAGATCCAATACTAGACGGTAATGTTGTATTGGAAATAGTACCATTTCCAGCTTGTTCGTAAATGGATGGTTGTTCTGATATATTGACCATACCACTTATTTCTATTCCAGAAGTAATACCTGGCATATTTCCAGGACAAAATTGGTCACTTGTAAATATTCCTACTCCTGCACCAAAAGTTAAGAAGGTATTGCCAGAAGTCGTAATATTAGTAACAGTAAGGTCTGTACAATTAGTGATTGACAAGCCATTTCCTCCGTTATTAGTTGAAGTAATATCTGTAAGTCCTACGTTGTCACTACCATTAATAGCAATACCTGTTGCTCCAGAGTTATTGACAGAAATATTTTGCATAACAAAATAATCAGAATCGCAATCAACATGAATTCCATTGCTGCCTGCATTGACAATTGATATATTAAAAATAGCAGAAGGACTTGTGACAGCAATTCCAAAAGTTGTAGAAGTAGAAGTGATGGTATGCATATTACCATACAATTCTATATTTTCTGTTATACTAATAATATCAGAAGTAACATCTTGTAATAGGTGTACCGCATCTTCTTCTTGAGCGGTATTTATAGCTTGTAATATTGTCTTATATGTAGTATTATCTATTTTTGCTTCTGGTTCGTTTTTATCTCCTGGTGTGCCGTAGTCACCGCTACCATAAGTGAGTACAGCGGATGTAGTCCAATTAGCACCAACATTATTATCAGAAGTCAAATCTAATAAAGCCATTGAAGCTCCATTAGGATCAGGGAAGGTGGAGCCATTATCGTATTCTACTCTTTCAAATTCCATCATACTCGCATCAAGGAGAATAACTTCATCAGTTCCATTAGATAGCGTAAAAGAACTATAAGTATAATCAATATTGACGCCACCGTTAGAATTAATATCGCCATTTTTCCCTAAAACAAAATAGCTTTCTGGGGGTATCATAACTCCGTTCATGGAGTTATTTATAGTGTGAGAATCAGAATCATCGTCTTTAATAGTCCAACCTTCAATATCAATTGCAGCATTTGTAGTATTGTAAATTTCTACCCACTCACCATTAGCATCAGAAACCGCACTTGGGTTCTGCATTATCTCTGTGATAATAACATCTTGTGCATTGATAAATAAAGGAAAACAAGCGATACAAATAATTAAGCCAAGGGCATGGCTTTTTCTGAATTTAAAAATCATTTCTCAGGTTTAGAGTTTAAAAAATAATCGAAAAACCTAAACGTAAAACGCTTAAGATTTTCTAACTCTATACCTGGAAAAAGTAATTTCCGTGGTGACTACCCAACTAAAAAAGAAATTACTAATAGTGCAAATGTAAGCTATTTGCTAATACTTTCATAATTATATTACCAAAAGTAGGATTTAATTTATAAGTGGTCGATTTTGGAGTATAAGTGGTAATGATTGCATTAATGATTAGATAAAAATTAGATTTTTCATATGTAATTGCATTATTTATAGTATCTTTTTCAACTTTTCAAAGTATGTATTTGCAATTAAAAATGTTAATTATAGCTATAATTGGTCAATTAAAAAAAATTAATCTAGATAGGTGGTGGGGGTTTTTGTCTTGTCAGACGGACATTATTAGATGTTTCTTAGATGTTGTCTTATCAGACGTATTTTCATTTTTTTCATTGATAAAAAAACGAAAACAAAAAAATCTAGTCCGAAAAATTGCTTTGCTGCAATGCTGCTCCCGCTCCCTCGTTTTCGCACGGGCAGCCCGCTTTTAGGTGTGGACTTAGGGTTTTTGTCTTGTCAGACGGACTTATTAGATGTTTCTTAGATGTTGTCTTATCAGACGGATTTTCATTTTTTTTCATTGATAAAAAAACGAAAACAAAAAAAATCTAGTCCGAAAAATTGCTTTGCTGCAATGCTGCTCCCGCTCCCTCGTTTTCGCACGCAGACTTTTTAGATTTTAGTTAGTGCTTTTTTTTGTATTGTTTGACTGACTTTTTATTGAGGATTTTACACCCAACGATTTCTAATTATATACTACACAAATAAAAAAAACAATTCAAATAATTTTTTTAAGTAAAAAAAAGTAGCATCTTGTTAGGGTTATTAATTAAACTTCAAAAACAAATTCTCTTATGAAGAAATATATACTACTTCTGTTTTCTTTTGTATTACCATTGTTTACGTTTGCTCAAGAAGCCGAAAAGCTTAGTTTGGATCAAAAAATTGACAATATTTTTGGTGCAGCAACTGGATGGTTTGTAAATGGAGTTTTTTATAAGATTCCGTTTTCTGAAAATGTTGAAATATACTGGGTATTATTTCCACTTATTTTAGGTGCGGTGTATTTTACTATATATTTTAGATTAATAAATTTTACTGGTTTTTGGAAAGCGATACAAATAGTAAAAGGAACATATGACGAATTTGAAGATAAAGGTCATGTTGAAGTTCAAGTGTCAGAATTTACTGGAGAAGAAGACAATCCTGACACGATAAGAGTAGAAGGAGGAGATGGAGAAGTCTCTCATTTTCAAGCATTAACGGCAGCGTTATCTGCTACGGTAGGACTGGGAAATATTGCAGGAGTTGCAATAGCATTATCTATAGGTGGAGCGGGAGCTACTTTTTGGATGATAGTTGCAGGATTTTTAGGTATGGCTTCAAAATTTGTTGAATGTACTCTTGGTGTTAAATATAGAGATATTGGTACTGATGGTACAGTATATGGGGGTCCGATGTACTATCTCAAGAAGGGGTTAAACAGCTTAGGTATGGGAGGATTAGGGAAATTTTTAGCCGTTGTGTTTGCTGTTTTCTGTATTGGAGGATCATTTGGCGGTGGTAATATGTTTCAAGTAAATCAAGCATTTCAATTGGTTGAAAACATAACAGGTGGTGAAGCATCATTCTTTCATGGTAAAGGTTGGTTATTTGGGCTTATAATGGCAGTATTAGTAGGAATTGTAATTATTGGAGGTATAAAATCAATAGCAAAAGTTACTGATAAGATTGTACCGTTTATGGTTGCGATATATGTGTTGGCATCTTTATTTGTTTTGATAATGAAGTTTGATATGATAGGTGATGCATTTGGACAAATATTCAATGGAGCATTTACAGGAGCTGGTGTAGCAGGGGGAGTAGTAGGAGTTCTTGTACAGGGATTTAGACGAGCGGCTTTCTCAAATGAAGCTGGAATAGGATCAGCAGCGATTGCACACTCAGCAGTAAAAACAAATCACCCCGCATCAGAAGGATTAGTGGCACTATTAGAACCGTTTATTGATACTGTAGTAGTATGCACAATGACCGCTTTAGTGCTTATTATCACAGGATCTTTAGCAACTGCTAGTCATGGGATGAATGATGCTCAGGCAATATTAATGACATCCTCAGCATTTGAGTCTGTGATATCTTGGTTTCCATACGTACTTACACTTGCAGTTGTCTTATTTGCATTTAGTACTATGATATCATGGTCTTATTATGGGTTTCAAGCATGGTCTTATTTATTTGGTAGAAGTAAAACAACAGAGTATACTTACAAATTACTTTTCTGTGTATTTGTTGTAATTGGGTCAGCTGCATCATTAGGTTCTGTAATTGGTTTTTCAGATGCTATGATTTTTGCAATGATGGTACCTAACATGATAGGATTAGTCTTACTAGCACCAAAAGTAAAAGTAGAATTGAACAAATATTTAAAAATAATAAAATCTAAATAATTTAAAGGGGACTGTAGCTTAGTTGGTTTAGAGTGTTCTTCTCTTCTAAATATCTTTTTTAAGGAAATTTATTGACTTTTTATTATCTCCGCTCGCCGCTATGGCGTTCATTCTTTTTGTATTGAACAAAAAAACGAACCAAAAAAAGTTACAGGTTTGTATAATTTCTTAACGTATATTTTTAATTAAATTGAGAACATATTGAAACTCGCATTTAGGCTTTTTATATTCCCGCTACTTCGGTTTTCAAATAGATTTCTTAAAATTAATTACAATTCGTTTTGCTCATAAACCAATCTGTGTTTATCCCAATTTGATCAAAAATATACTAAAATTATAAATGGCAAAATGAGTGTATTGTCTTGTCAGAATCAAGGTACTGACAGACATATTTAGAAAAAGACAAAACCAAAACTCAGATCATTGTTTTAATATTCGGATTTCAACTCTTCTATTTTTACTTCTTTCTTCTTCGTTTCTATTTTTAGTAATTGGTCTACTTGCTCCAAAACCTTTAGTTTTAACTTGATTTGCTCTTACACCTTGATCTAATAAAAAAACTCTTATTGCATTGGCTCTAGCCAATGAAAGATTCATAAGAGCTTGACTGTCGCCTACATTGTCAGTGTGTCCTTCAACTTGAATAATTACATCTTTTCTTGGCTTGATCAATTCTGCCAAATTGACTAAAGAAACAAATGATGTAGGTAAAACATCTGGGTGCCCTTTTTCAAAAAATATATTCTTTAGAACAACTGTACTATTTAGTTCTAAAGGGATAAAACCAATTTTGTTTCGATTTCGTAATGAATCAATTTCATTTTCATTACTTTTTACATTATCATTTGCAATATCCCCATTTTTATCAAATGTAGGTCTTTTTAACTGGGCTACCCTACCCTTCCCTTTCTCTAGACGGAGTTCAATATCAATTTCTTTGATTCCTGAATTTTGTAATTCTTGAGGATCTAAAAAAACAATATCACTTATGTAGCCTCTATTTTCGGCTTTAAAATTCATTGGAATATTTTCTTTGAAAGTATAATGAAACTTCCCATCACGAACTCTAAAAAGTTGATAATTATCTTTATAAGCTTCTGACCAATAAACTTGTGCATTTATTGGTTTTCTTTCTTCACCTTTAACAATAAATACATTGACCTTGATATCAAAATCTAAACTATCATTTCTATTAATAAAACCGAAAAATATATCACTTGAACCATCTCGATTAGAGGTAAACAACATTGAGTTTTCGTCTAACTGCACGTAAGGATGAGAATCATCAAACTTAGAATTCACTGGTCGACCTAAAAGCTTAGGTTTTGACCATTTTGTAAATGAATAATCAAGTCTATCACTTATATATATATCCATACCTCCGTAACCTCCAGGTCTATCACTTGCAAAATACAATTTTGTTTTATCTTGAGAAAAAAAAGGAGTTGCTTCACTGTATGGCGAGTTCAAAATTTCCCCTAAATTAATAGGAGTACTATATACACCTTTATAGCCTTTTATAGATAGATAAAGATCTTTATCCCCAATTGCATCATCTCGTTTCATAGCCATAATGATGTATTCTTTATCAATACTCATACTTACATTGACCTCAGAACCAGTCTTGTCAAAATCTTGTATATGTAGCGGTTTAGGAAAAGTGAATGTAATATCATCTTCTCTCTTTACAATTGAAAACCCAGCCTGAACACCTCCCTCTTCATTGAATTGATTAATAACTAAATAAGCTCCATCTGTTCCATAATGAGAACAAATACTATTGGGCAAAGCGTTATTGAGTGGGTAGCTAGGATGAAATAAATTATAACTCTCTCCATCTTGATAGTGAGAAATCCAAACATCTTGATTAAATGATGAAGTTATGGGGTTTGTAACTTTTGTTTCGGCAATCATAGTATATATTTGGCTCAATCGATTTCTGTATCGATCTATTGTCATTGTCTTGTACAAATTTTCGCCATTTTCGATTACAGTTTTATTAAAATCAGGAGAACCAACTCTTGTAAAAAACAATTCATTTTCATTATATGATAATATTGGGCATATTTCATCATATACATCAGTATTTATAGGGTAAGGTAATTTTCTTACACTGTGTTGAGCAAATGCAAATTGAGTACATGAAAAAATGAAAAAAGCATATTTTAAAAATAACTTCACTATATATAAATTTTTAAGGTTCAGTTTTCCAATTGATTAAATGACACTACTTTATTAAAAGATGCAAATATACAGTAACTATAACAAATATTGGTTCGGAAGTGAATAGAGTGTAAATTACATTGCCATTTTTTTTCTCAAAAGCCCTCTTTTATGTCCTGTTAGATAAAACATTTAAATAAACTTTAAGATTTGAAATAATGAAAAAACGTAACTAAAATCAAAAGAAAAGCGTCTATATAATAAGCAAACAATAATTCGTTTGTATTTTTACACTACAATATCAACTATGAAGTACTTATTTATATTTATCGTTTTTTTTGCGTTGATGCCTTTAACAGCTCAAGACACGCTATTGGTTAGAAAAGATACAACATTAAGGTTCGAAACGGATAGACCAGAATCATTAGAGCCAATTGTTACAAAAATAAACTTAAGAGGAAAGATATATTCTGCTATGATTACAGAAGATAATGACACCTTGATACTTGCTGATTTGGATGATGTAAGCATCACATCATTTAGGAGGTTTGATGATGATAAAGAACAAAGAAAGTACTTGAAAATGCGTAGGTATGCGGCAAAAGTATTTCCATATGCAAAAGAAGGTATTAGAATATTTAGAGAAGTTGAGTATGCTTCACAGCATCTATCAAAGCGAGAAAGAAAGAAAAAAATAAAAAAATTAGAAAAAGAGTTGAAAGAAGAATTTGAAAAGCCTCTTTCGAAATTGACAAAGCTACAAGGAAAAATCATGATAAAGATGATAGAAAAAGAAACTGGCAAAACATTCTATAGTCTCATGAGAGGAATCAAAGGTAGGTTTGCAGCGTTTTATTGGAATCAATTTGGAAAACTGTATAGTTATGATTTAAAAGCTGGATATGTAGAAGGTCGATATAAAATATTAGATGCTGTACTTAAAGATTTTGACCTGACTTACAGAATAGAAAACGATACAAATTTAAAATATATCTCTCTTGATGAAATAAGAAAAAAGAAATAAGTTTCTCTGTCATAAAAAAATCAACTAACATTGTGATAGTAATAAAAAACAAGATTTATGTTTGAAATTCATACCTTAATCCCAGATAAAAGTAAAGAGGGAAAAGTATCATGGCGGTGTCCATCAAATATAGCAATTATAAAATATTGGGGAAAACATGGACGACAACTACCAAAGAATGCGTCTTTGTCTTTGACACTATCAAATGCTGTCACAGAAACGACTATAAGTTATAAATCAAAACTAAAAACTAATAAACAAATAAGTTTAACATTTTTATTTGAGGGTCAAGAAAACGATCAATTTGCAGAAAAAATTGCAAAATATCTTTTTTCAATTTTAGATATATTTCCGTTTTTATCTGACCTACATTTTGATATCAGCAGCTCTAATTCTTTTCCACATTCCTCAGGAATAGCGTCTTCTGCATCTGCCATGTCTGCAATTGCTATGTGCTTGTGTGATATTGAAAAAACACTATTTAATCTTGATTCAATAGACTTAAAAAAAGCATCATTTGTAGCTCGATTAGGCAGTGGTAGTGCTTCTCGATCAGTTATTCCATTGATGTCTGTATGGGGACAACACCCCCAAATAGAAGGAGCTAATGACCAATATGCAGTACCTATTGATGATATTGATCCAATATTCATAAAAATTCATGATGACATACTCATTGTAAGTGAAAGTGAAAAATCTGTATCATCTACTGCAGGACATGCATTGATGGACAACAATGTATATGCCGAGGCGAGATACAAGCAAGCAAATGATAGATTATCATTACTAATCAATGCAATGAAGACTGGTGATATTAAAACTTTTGGAAAGATAGCTGAAGAAGAAGCAATGACGTTACATGCATTAATGATGTGTAGTGATCCATCTTATACACTTATCGAACCAAACACATTGAAGGTAATAAACGAAATAAAAAGATATAGAAAATCAACAGCGCTACCTATATATTTTACATTAGATGCTGGTCCTAATGTGCATATTTTGTATCCCGATGCTATAAAAAATGAAGCAGCAAGATTTATTAATGAACATCTATTGAAGTATTCATTAGATAACAAAACAATAAAAGATGAAATTGGAAATGGTCCTAAAAAAATATTTTAATATAATGGCAATATTACTCTTAACTTCCTTATCTATAATGGGACAAGAAGATGGAGCATCCTGCCGAAATCCAAAATTTGATAAGACTGTTGATTCTTATCTATCCTATTCTGTGCCGACAATATCAGTGACTGAGGCATGTGATAAAATTGAATCTTTTGTGTTTTTGGATG
>JAZGFO010000170.1:0-2528 GCA_036479655.1 Saprospiraceae bacterium | reverse complement strand
AAAATCTTGATTTGGCATTTTTTTATAGACAAGTTCAATTAGCGTTTTAAATTTTTTTGAGTTAGATTTTTCATTGTTAGTTAATCTAATTATTTGTTCTGTTTCATTCTCTATCCATAATGCTATTATTTGGTCAATAAATTCTTTTTTGGTCTTAAAGTGCCAATAGAAACTCGATTTATTACATTTCAGTTTTCTTGACAATTTTTCAATTATAATACCTGATACGCCTACTTCAGAAAATAGGGTATGACCTAATTTTATCCAATCCTTCTTTTGTGCTACTATTTTTGGCATTCGATTTTTCGTGTGCTTTAGAATGCAAATATAGGTATATTTGTTTTATTAAACGGTGTCGTTTAATAAAAATTTAATTTTGGTTGCTCAGAGCTTGTTTTAAGAAGCAGACTACAGTCAGGAATTGGATAATACCGCAAATAGATTACTCATTTTATAATTACATAATATAAATATTACTTAAACTAATTATTTCAGTAGTTTTGACATTAATTTCATTAGTCTTTTAACACAACAAATTTGCTGTTCATGAAAAAACTTTTTGGTCTTATTCTAATAATGGTGATATGCAATATAGTAGATGTTGCTCAAGGACAGCCAATCTATGCTGAAGGGTTATAGAAACATGAAAACAAATCTTGGGATGATAAACTTCGGGAATGGGAAGGAGGCATAAGTGATATACCATTCAAACATTATCAGGTTATGAAGGTAGAGAATATTATCTATAAAGGAGATACTAGAATATTGAACGGTGATATGGATAAAGGGTATTGGGTAGATAATCAATGGTAGTGTTAAATTTTCAATTATTTTATCACTTACAAATTTTCTATCCATTTACTAAATGAATCTAACCCCATTGCATTGAGACACATTTCTTTTGTAAGCCCACCTTTTCGTGCCGCACAAACACCAGCATGAATATATTTGATCTGATCTTTACTATGTGCATCAGGATTTATTGATATTTTAACCCCTTTTTCTAACGCATATGGTATCCATGTCCAATCAAGATCTAATCTTTGAGGATTTGCATTTAATTCAATGATCATATTATTTTCAGCACAAGCATCTATAATATACGCGTGATCTATTGGGTAGCCTTCTCTAGCAAGTAGAAGTCTTCCCGTTGGGTGCCCGAGTATATGAGTATATGGATTTTCGATTGCTTTTATTAATCTGGCTGTCGCTTTTTGTTTATCCATTTTAAGATTAGAATGAATAGAGGCGATAACTAATTCAAATTCTTGAATAAAATCATTGCCATAGTCCATACTTCCATCATTCAAAATGTCACATTCAATACTTTTGAATATTCTAAACTTGTTATACTTTTTATTCAAATTGTCAATTTCTTCCATTTGCTGGTACACCTGGTCTTCAGTTAGTCCCCCAGCATAAAAAGCAGCTTTACTATGGTCAGACATTACAAGATATTCATAGCCTAGTTGTATACATTGCTCAGCCATATCTGCAACCGAATGTAAACCGTCACTATATGTAGAATGATTATGCACCACTCCTTTGATGTCTTGGGCAGTTATAAGATTTGGTAGCGTGTCGTTTTTAGCTTGCGATACGGCTAACTCAGATTCTCTATATTCAGGATGGACGAATGCCATATTTAATTGACTGAATATTTCTTTTTCGTCCTTTCCTTGAGGGATTTCGATGCCTATCGAATCGATAAATATTTGACTGGAATTATAGATAAAACTTAATTTTCCAAACTCTTTTTCTGTACAAGTATGTATAGTTACTGGATAAGATTGATATAGCAGTTTATTGGATTCTTCATCAATACTCAAGTCTGATATTGAATCTATTATTACATTGTCAGCTATACTAGATAATATGTCAATACCAGTTACTTCAGGCATCATTCTTATCATTTGTCCCACAACAGCTGATTGATTACCAAATTTGTTATTTAGTTTTTTATTTAATTGTTCTGCTTCTGCATAAAGATTATTAAAATGATATTTTCCTCTACTATCGACAAAATACTCTAATTGTTTTTTTAGATTCGCCTGTGTTTTTAGTCCAAAACCTTTTAATTCAACTAATCTATTTTCATTACATGCATAGAGTAACTCGCCTATAGTTTCTATTTCGAGTTGTTTCCAAATGGTTTTTATTTTTTTCGGACCAAAGCCTTTAATTCCAAGCATTTCAATGATTCCTGGAGGAGTCATTTTCTCATATTTTTGGTAAGTAGATAGAGCACCTGTTAGGTGTAATTCTTCAATTTTGTCAGCAATAGTCTTCCCAATACCTCTAATAGCAACCAACTCTTCTCGAGGATAATCTTTTAGTGGCGAATCTATTTTTCTAAGAGCCATATAAGCATTTGTATATGATCTTATTTTAAATGGATTTTCATTGTGCAACTCCATTATTTTACCCAATCTATTAAAATATCTTGCAATATCTTTGTTAGTCATTTTATCTATTTGTCTATTATCGTAAGAATTACAAAAGTACATATTTCAAAATTTGTAATACAA
>JAZGFO010000169.1:0-2315 GCA_036479655.1 Saprospiraceae bacterium | reverse complement strand
ATCCCTTCTTTTAGGAATAATATTTCTATCAAAGAGAATTTATGTGAATAAAAATCCACACAATAATATTAATAAAATGTTAAAAAACTACTTGTAAGAAAAATATTTTAACACTTATCTTCATTTTTATTGCACTTCTCCTTTTTCTTTCGTTTAAGCACTTCAAACGAAATAATATACTGTAGTTTTTCGAATAGGTCCTGAAATCTAATTTTAACACATCTATCCTACTTATTAACATAATTTTAAGACAAAATGCTGCTTTGCATAGATAAAAAAAAGCAGATACTATGATTTACCACAGTATCTGCTTTAAATATTAATAGATAATAAACGTTATTCTACGCTTATAGTTACTGTCTTATCTCTAAATAGATCTCTATCTGTATTGACTACCACTCTCAAATCAATTGTCATTCCAGAAGTACCCGCTGGAATAGTGTAATCAAACATTTGTAATTGTGCTGCTAATTCGTCATTATAACTATCTATAAATGGATGTGTTTCACTCAATGACTCTTGACCATCTATAGTTGCAAACACCTCGATATTTTTTACATCATCTATTGACCAATACTGTAAAGCAATTTGTGCTACACTGCCTTCAATAAACATTCCTGATTCAGGAACATTGTCTATTGATAGCCCTTGTATAAAAGGTACTGAGCCTAAACTTTCTTTTACATTTTTATCTACCCAAGACTCTTCTTTATAACAAGAAGAAAAGACTACTGTTAGTATAAGGGATAGAAATAAAGTTAATTTTATATTTTTCATTTATTTTATTTTATTTATTTTCAATTATAGATCCTTCCACATTGGAGCATCAAATTCTTTTAAATGTGCATTTACTTGAGCTTCATTTCTACTTAGTTCCGTACTCGGATATAGTGCTCTTTGACCCGGTCCATTTCTTTCTATCTCATCAAAATTCGAACTATTTACATTTACAAACCCTCTAAATAACGACTCGTCAAATTTATGTCTTTTCAAATCATTCCATGATTCTGGATTGAATATTAGAGAAATATACTTTTCTTTCATGATATTCTCAAGACTTACTGTTGCTACAGCAGGATCTGTCATATAAGTCGTGATATCTTCTTCAACAACTCCGACCATGTTCATATGAGCTTTAATCCCTGCTTCATAAGACGCTAAGGCATTTCCCCCCATATTCATCTCTGCTTCTGCTTGAATAAATCTAGTTTCTGCATTAGACATCATCACAACTGGAGCACTTATAGATGAATACCAATTAGTTAACCCAATATCGCATGAGTAATCAAGTAGTTCAACATCATAATTTGCTTGTCCTCTGTACACAGTACTATCTGGAAACAATGTAGTGATTGTTGTTAATCTTGGGTCATCTACACCATAAGATTCTCCATTCAGCATATCGATAAACATCTTTCCAAAAGTCACACTTAGATTACCAGTTTGATTAGAAAGTGCTATATCATGTATAGGATTAAAATTAGTCGTGCTATTATAAAAAATTTGAAAATTATCATCATTTTCAGATATCCCCAACGCTGCTTCTGCTGCTATCTCCGCCCAATTATTAGATTTAGTAGACAAGTGAAGTAAGTATCTTGCCTTAAGAGAGTGGGCAAGTTTTACCCATTTTTCCATATCTCCTCCATAAGCTAAATCATCATTTCCAGGAGTCAAAAAAGAAGTTCCACTTTCTAATAAAGCAATTGCTTGATCCAGTAATTTGAAAATTGAATTGTACAATTCTTCTTGACTGTCATAAGCAGGGCTAACATTGTTAGATCCTTGCAAGGCTTCTGAATAAGGGGCATCTTCCCAAGTATCAGCAACCAATCCTACATGCATAGCTTCTAATACATTTGCAATGCCTTTGTAGTGAGGAGATTCTGCAGATTTTTCTTTTATGATTCTTATATTATTAAGTGCTTTTAAATAAATGGTCACCCAAGCAGCTCCATTTGTAAATTCTCCATAATAACTTCCTACTCCGTCCAAATGATGCGACACTCTATTAGCTGACAGCATTGACTGATGGCTGGCTTTGGATGTGGCTTCAATAACTGTTGGTAACAATGAAGTAATACTTACATCACTTACTTTTGTAGGATTGTCATTGACGTCTAAGAAATCAGAACATCCCGACAATAAAAAAATCGAGCTTGTCAAAAAGACGAGCAATAAAAATTTTATATTTTTCATGTGTATTTTTTTTATTTTTATAATCTATTAAAAATTAAGATTCAACTTAACAAAATAGCTTCTAGTTGCTGGATTTCTAAGACCTGTAAATCCATAAATGTTACTACCACTACCAA
>JAZGFO010000168.1:0-14140 GCA_036479655.1 Saprospiraceae bacterium | reverse complement strand
ATTAGGCTTTATAGGTCAAGAAATGGGTAGAGAAATCAACACCCTTGGCGCTAAAGCTCAAGAAAAGCACATTCAAAAAATAGTAGTATCTATGAAAGATGCACTCGAAAAAATTAAAGAACAAGTTGCTAATATTGTATAATGAAAAAGAAAATTGAAAATGGCAAAATGTTTATTTTTACTGCACCATCAGGAGCAGGAAAGACAACAATAGTTAGACATTTGCTAAAAACATATGATTTTTTAGATTTTTCCGTTTCTGCAACCACTAGAGCCAAGCGAGACCACGAAAAAGATGGAAAAGATTACTATTTTATGTCTCCTGATGAATTTAGACAAAAGGTAACTAATGGTGAATTTATTGAGTGGGAAGAAGTATATGAAGACCAATTATATGGTACGCTAAAGAGTGAAGTAGATAGAGTATGGGCACTAGGAAAACATATCGTTTTTGACATTGAAGTTAAAGGTGCTACTAATATAAAATCGCTATACGGTGACCAATGCAAAGCAATATTTATCAAGCCACCTTCTTTAGAGATACTTATCGAAAGATTAAAAAATCGTAAAACAGAAACGCCAGCAAGTCTTAAAAAAAGAATCGCAAGAGTAAAAAGAGAAATGACCTATCAGAATTCATTTGATGCAGTATTAGTTAATGACCTTTTAGAAGTAGCTCTCAAAGAAGCAGAATTTATGGTGGAAACTTTTATCTATGGGCATATAGTAGATGAAGAAGAGTAAATTGAACGAACAATGTTTTGATAAAATAATAATATACCTATATTTAGCTCATTATTAATCATTTAAATTTAATAAACATGAATATTCACTTCACTTCACTAAGTGCTTTCTTCCTCAATGCAAAACATTAAAACCAAGATGTTTATAAGATTCGTAATGTGTTTATTTACTCTTATGTGTTTTTCTACAATTAATGCACAACAACAAATTGGAGGTAACATTGGATTAAAAAGTGGTGAAACACCTCATTTTAAAAGCACGATTAGTGGTAATGGACAAGTCGTTGGAAAACAATTTTACACTACTAAAACGATAAATGGGTCGCCTAATTTAATAAGAGAGTGGTCAGTTCATTTATATGAAGATGATAACTCAAAATGGGAAGAAGTAGATAAAATAATAACTTCAGCTGATTATTTTATTTTGTCAACCACAGGAGATACTATTATCGCAAATTTTGACAATTCTTATCAGGGTGCAGCTTCTTATTGTGTAATGAGATATGGTAAAACGAATGGAAAATATATTGTTTTAGGAGATACTATTTATTCTGGCAATGCATCAATTCATAATGATGATATGTGTTTGAGCAGAGATGGGAATATATTAGGGTATTTGGGCACATTAAATGTTACATACAACCCAAAGGTGCTTAAAGTTTATAATTTAAGAAAGAATGAAGAAATAGAAATATCTAACATAAAGCGATTTGAAAAATACAATGACCTTCAATTCACGATGACATCTAATGGAAAAAAAATAGCCTTTTCTCCAATAAAAAGTGATACTGTTTACATATATGACTATTGTGATAGCTTGAACGTTTACAAAGAAACACAAGCTGTGTTTTATAAAGATCAAACCTATAATTTTGGCTATAGGTTAAAATTTGCAAAGCAAGGAAAGATTCTTGTTATAGAAAACCTGAACTTAGATGATAATGAAAAACCATTTGTTCAAATATTAACATATAGCCTTGATGAAGAAGGAGAATATTATCAAAACGAACAAGAATTCTTTTCATATAATCAAAAAAATGAAAATTTTGGTCCGGGCAATTTTTCAAGTAGAATTGGCATTAATAGAGAAGGAGACTTAATGGCAATAAGAACCTTTTCTAATATAGACAATTGGTACACAATACATATTTATAAAAGAGAACAAGATACATGGAAGATAGCAATTCCAAATTTAGCAGTATTTAGAAAGTCAAATAAAGATTTTTTAAAAACATTCGAACTTACAGATGACGGTAGGCGACTATTGTATTCTAATTATTTTTTCACCCGAGTGTACGACATCAACTTTGATACTACAGGACGCCATATCAATTATGATTTTTCATTGACTCTATTTCCAAATCCCACCAATAATAATATAAGAGTAGAAGGATATCCTACCATAGACGCACCGCTATATCTTAACATATATGATGCTGTAGGGAAGTTGGTACTACAAAAAACGTATTATTCACGAATAGAAGGAAGTATAGATGTATCATCACTTATTCCAGGCGAGTATTACCTATCACTCGAGAGCCCAGAAAAATTTCAATTGCGTGAGGGATTTATTAAGATGTAAATGATATAGTAAAAGAAACAAATCAAGATATTTCAATAACATTTAAAATAATCAAAAGCTTCTTTACAATCATTGCATTGATATAAAGCTTTGCAAGCAGTACTACCAAATTGACTAATGAGCTTGGTGTTATTAGAATCACACTGAGGACAGGCGACTATTTTTTTACTTCCAGATATAAATGACGTATCATTTGTTTTTTCTACAGGAGGAGCTATTCCATAAGCTTTCAGTTTTGCTTTTGCCTCACTACTCATCCAGTCAGTTGTCCATACAGGAGATAGGATTGACAGTATTTCTACATTGTTATATCCTTCGTCTTGGAGTGCAGATTTAATATTTATAGATATCATATCCATCGCTGGACATCCAGAGTATGTAGGAGTTATTATTACTTTTATTAAGTCATTCACGATCTCTACATTTCTTAATATTCCCATATCCTGAATGGTAAGAACGGGAATTTCTGGATCAGTAACTTGCGATAGTATCTTTTCAATATGTTTTTTATCAATTTCCATTAGTACAAAGTTAATAAAATCATTGTTTTGTTATAGATATACAGTATTTACACTTGTTCTAAGTATATTTAGTAGATAACCCTAACGAATTAGTTATTTACATTTATTATTTCCAATTCATATTTTTATTTTTCAAATATATGTTTTTTATGCGCTACAGCTATTAATAATCAATACAATACATAAGCGCAATAAAAAAAATATGAATAAAGGTATTCCAACACCTTCATTTTTGTTGCTTTTGGCAAGGAATATGCATCTATGGTAGTGTTCAAATAATTAAGGAGAAAACCTAAGCGATTTCGAATTAAATAAAGAGCCGATCAAACTGGGGGGTTAGATCGGCTTTTTTGTTTTTTACCTTTTGTATATGTTGCTTGTCTTGATGTTTCTTTTTATTTCACATCAAAATAGCTACTTTTGGCGTTTATTAAAAAGACGCACTCCATGTACAAAATTATTTATTTGGCAATAGCCTTAACCGTTGTCTCTTGTGGTACAACCAAAGAAACGGTTTATCAATCTACTTCTGAATATGATACAGAAATGTTAGATACCCTTGTTGTAACTGCTCCAGTATATACAGAAGCAGAACGAACAACAGCGTTTTCTCTTCCTCCGTACAACCCAGAAGCCACAAGAAGCTATGACATCATTCATACCAAATTGGACGTAGCTTTTGATTGGGAAAACCAACATCTATTAGGAAAAGCAGAAATAAGTATAAGCCCAATATTTTATCCTATACAATCAGTTGTATTAGATGCAAAACAATTTATCGTTCATAGTGTAAAACTTGGAGTGCATGGACAAAACCTAAAATACACTTATAATGATCTAAAATTAAATGTACAGTTGGATAGACTATACAACAGAGGTGAAAAATTTAATATTTTTATTGATTATACCGCCAAACCCAATGAAGGACCTATTGGAGGTAGCAGTGCCATCACATCAGATAAAGGATTGTTTTTTATTAATCCGACAGGAGAAGACACAGAAAAACCGCGACAAGTATGGACACAAGGAGAAACCGAAAACAATAGTAAATGGTTTCCTACGTTTGACAAATCAAATGAAAGATGTACCCAAGAAATATACATGACTGTTGCTGCTGATCTTCAGACTTTATCAAATGGAATATTAGTATCTACAAAGAAAAACGGTGACGGTACCAAGACAGATTACTGGAAAATGGATAAACCACATGCACCCTATTTATTTATGATGATGGTGGGTGATTTTGCAAGAGTTAGTGATTCTTGGAATGGAAAACTATTGGAATATATGGTAGATCCCCCCTATAAAGATGATGCAAAAGCTATTTTTAATAATACATCAGAGATGCTAACTTTTTTTTCGGAGTTATTGGATTATCCGTATCCTTGGGATAAATACAGCCAAGTAATTGCCGAAGATTATGTATCAGGTGCAATGGAAAATACAACAGCAGTAATTTTTGGAGACTTTATACAAAAGACAAAAAGAGAATTAATTGATAGTGAGAATGATCAAATAATAGCACACGAAATGTTTCATCATTGGTTTGGTGATCTTGTGACTTGTGAATCTTGGGCAAATCTTACTTTAAATGAAGGGTTTGCCAACTATTCTGAATATCTATGGTACGAACACAAATATGGAAAAGATGCTGCTGATGCAATAAGAATGTCAGAAATGGAAGGATATTTTTATATGGCAGACCAATCAGGCACTCATCCACTTATACATTATGGCTATGGTGACAAGGAAGATATGTTTGATGCGCATAGTTATAATAAAGGAGGTTTGGTATTACATATGTTGAGAAACATAGTTGGTGATGATGCTTTTTTTGCAGCATTGAGCAAATACCTAAAAGACAATGAATACACAGCAGTAGAAACCGCTCAATTAAGAATGGCTTTTGAGACAATAACTGGTCAAGATTTAAATTGGTTTTTTGATCAATGGTATTTAGACAAAGGACACCCAGAATTAAATGTATCATCAACATACGTAAATAATACGATTAATATTTTTATTGAGCAATCCCAAGACCCTGAAAATCATAGGCCAATTTTTATTTTACCGTTTGAGACAGCTGTATATGCCAATGATGGAAGTATCACTTACCATAATACAGTTGTCGATGCTCGATACGATACCATAACAATTAATAATATTAAACAAAAACCATTATTGGTCAATTTAGATGGAAAATGTACAATGTTAGGCACAATAGATAATTCTTTTTCAGAAGAGCAATTGGCAACACTTGTTAAGTATTCTCCTTATTATTTTGACAAAACAGCTTCACTAAGGATGATGAGCAATACAGAACTATTGCAATCTTTAGCACAAAATCTAATCGAAGAAAAAAACAGCAGTTTAAGAATACAAGGTTTAAAAAATGCTGGACCTCAATTAATAGATAGAATAAAGACAATGATTCATTCTGATCCTCATTCAGGAGTTCGAGGGCAAGCATTATTAGCATACGAATCTATTGTAGGTGCAGAATCTGTAACAATAATAGAAGAAGTAATAAAAAGAGAGCAAGTATATCCAGTAATAAAAACGGCATTAGATTTATTATATATTCACGATTCTAACAGTGCTATCCAAAGTGCAGAAATATTGATGAAAGACCCATCACCAGCACTAGCTACATCATTAGCAACTATTTTTGCTAATAGTGGAGATGGTAAATATTTGTCTTATATCCAAGACAACTTGACCAAGGTAAATATCTATCAAATCTTTAATATTTTTAGCAAATATTCAGATTTATTGACGATGCAAAGCGATAAAGTAATGTTTTCGAAAGTAAAAAACTTTAGCGATATGGCAATTAATGATGGTAATCTATACAGAAGATTTTTAGCAACCAATACAATTAATGCTGTAAAGAATAAAATAATAGAAAACACAGAAAAAGCTTCTGACGATACGATTAAAGCAAATTTGCTCGATTATATTGACCAATTGAATTCTTTATTAAGTGAGATTATCTCAAAAGAAAAAGACGAAACATTACAGGCGAGGTATACTAATTTTTAGTGTTGTCCAATTATCGTTTGCTTTAGCTGACGTATAAAGCAACCTTTTTCCCATATCAATTTTGAAGTATTTTGACCATTTCATTAAAAGTCAAAGTTGAACCAGTTTGGTTAATAATTGTATTAAGTGGTTGCCCAGTTCTCTTATCGATGATAGTAACATTAGACAGAGTGGTCATTCCAATATTTTCAATAATATTTGTAGCAGAATTGTTATTAATACACAGTGACAAATCTTTTATTTCCACTTGTTTGCCCGATGCTATTTGGAATGTATAAGTACTAGAAGAAGACAAAATAGTTGTTTCAGGATTTCCTAACCCTATTACAGTCAAATTTTTATCAATTAGTATACTATTATCCATCATAATATTTTTACCAGTTAAATGAGATAAAAAGTTAATAGTATCCCCATTAGTAGCACATGCTATTGCTGATCTTAAAGACCCAATAGTATTGTCATAATCGACATATACATAATCGACACAAGTAGAATTTACAGCTACACAAGCAGAAAATATTGAAGATCCTTTCAATAAAGTATCAGTTTGTATAGCAGAAACCTTATCACCAAGTGACAATATGTTGGCAGCATCCAGAATGATAGAAAACTTACCATCAGCACCACAAGTATCTTGTCCAATAGACAGCTCACCACCACAAAAACTAACGGTGCTAACACAAGTATCTGCAGTCATATATACTTCTACTATTGACCCAGGATTAGCCGTACCAGTAATATAATTTACCTTCGCAATATCAATAATAGGTGGTAGGATATCATAATTTGCACTAGGTGTATTGACAATAGCCGTATCGTTACATACAAACGTGTTTCCGATAAATTCTCCACCCCAATTAAGTCCACCTAAATGATTTCCTTTATTGTAAATAGCACGATGGTTATGTTTGAAATAGTTGTTTTTTATTTTATTATTATTGGCATAATTCAAAAACCGTACTGCGTCAGAATAACAATTTAAAAAATTGTTTTGCTGCCAAGTAGAATCTCCTCCGATGGTAACTCTATTTGTTCCAGAAGAAAGTAAAATTCCATTTTTCATAATACCTTCAGTACCATCAAAAGTATTACCTTCTATAGTTCCCCAATTTACATTGGATCCAGTAGAAACGGTAAAAGAATATCGCTTAGAAAAATAATTTCCTTTCATCTTTCCTCCCAATTTAAAATGATCTGACCCAAAAGCATAAACGATTGCGACTTGGTTATTAAGATTATTGGAATTTTGAAAATCAAGACCATATATTTGTGAGTACTTTCCTTGTACAATAAAAACCTTATTATTATAAACATCATATAAAGATTGATCTATTACAATTTTTCTATCCATTGGAAAATTCCCAGGCTCTGTAGTGCCATCAATAATAGTAGAATCGCCAGTAATATTAGGATATGGGCTCCTCACATTGATCGTATCAGGCTCTATTCCAGAAATAGCAAAAGTAATTGTATCGGGACCAGGATTGATATTGGCGCATACAACAGCATGACGCAATGAACCTATTCCAAAATCATTTGTATTAGTTACTATGCACTCTGCACCTGGCAGCGCAGTTGTTGTAAACTTTTTTTCTCCACAATTTTGAGCATCACCATCAGCAGAAAATGCAGTAATGAATACATAAACAGTTGTTCCATAATTAAAACTTACTTCGGGAATATATTTTGTTACTGTTCCAACATTTGTTTCAGCTAATATATCTTCACCTCCCGGATAGGATGACAGTTTTATTTTGTATCCTATAGCATTAGGAACAGCATTCCAAGAAATAGAATCATAAATTGCTATATTAGTACTATTGTGGAGCGGATAAGACATAATAGCACAAGGAATAGTCGTCTTAAAACTCTCTTCTGCACAGCCTATAGCAGCAACCCCGTTTTTATAAGGTATTACTTTGACATATACGTCAGAATTATAGTCAAATATAAAATTAGGATCTATATAATTTTGATTCCCAACAGATATACTATCAAGATAGTTAGTAGATCCACTTGAAGAACCAGCAACAATTTTATATTCATCTGCATCAGGTACAAATTGCCAATACAAATTTGTGTTTACTTTTTGGTTTACTGATCCATTTTGTGGATGTATGAGCGACGTACATGCAAGTGGAGTACAAGCATCCGACACTTCAGATTCGGAGCTACATCCTGATCCGTTGGTATGAATATCTGTAGTAGTTCCCGATAATAATAAAGCATCACATATAGAGGACACCATACAATCTGTCAAAAGAGGATTGTCAAAAATTTCTATATCTTCGGCTATCGTACTTGATGAAGATATTGTAGAAGGATCAATATTCTGAATCCCTGCTAAACTTGTAAGTGTATTGTTTTCTGAGATCCTTATAAACCCTCCAATAGAAGTTAGCGCTTCTAAACCGGACAAATTAGAAAGTCCATGGCACTCTTGTATTATCACATTTCCCCCAACAGAAGAAAGATTCGATAGTTGAGCCAATGAGGCTAATACATTATTGTCATTAAGGATTAAACCTCCAGAAATTGTAGTCATATTATTTAATCCAGATAGACTATTAAGCATTGAATTCATAGAAACCTCTATATCACCATAAGCATTTACTATGCCCCCAAAACCCAAAAGGTTACCCAATGAATTATTATCCTGTATTATAACATCGCCATCAAAAGCAACTAAACTTTCCAAACCCATAATTGTCGTCAATGAACTGTTGTTAATTATCGTCACATCTCCTTCTATTACTTCCACATTGTCCAACCCTACAAAATTTACTAAAGCACCATTTTCCGTTATTTCAATATCCCCTTCAATGCTTTCTAAGTTTTCCAATCCTGAAAAATCGACTAAGGTACTATTCATATTCACAATAAAGTCACCTGCTATCAATGTAAGTGGAGACAGTCCCGCCAAATTAGTAATATTGCCAGATACACTTTCTTCAATAGTCACATCACCATCAATCTCTTCACATCCAGGAAAATTAGTTGTAAAATTGTCTATCTGCACTTGGGAAGTGAATGTAATATCTCCAGATGGACAGGTTTGTGCTTTTATATTTGTATTAGTAAAAATAAAGAAAAGTATAATGTAAAAATGTTTCATATTATCTGTTTTTGCTAATTGTGTTTAATTCTAAATAACCTGTATTTTTCAGAAAGTATTTAAAAAAAAATATCCCCTCATCATAAACAAAATGTGTAGAAGAGGGGATATAGTAATTACTAATCAATTTTAATAAATCGCTTTGTTTCAAATATTCCAGCACTATTTCCACCAGAAAAAATTACATTTGGTTTAAGATTTTGGTCATTCCAAGCTATTAATAAATTATCATAGTTTGTCGGTGATAATGTTACATTAGAAAACATAGCTTGAGTGTTGAGGGCGCCCAAAAATTGACATCCTTCAAAAGCACTTTCCATAGAGGACCATACCTGTGTCCCCCATTGATTTATTGCAATAATTTTTAATCGTTGACTCCCATAGTTGAAATATATCCTCGGAAAATCCCCTGAGATATTCACTTGGTAGTCTCCTGCTGATGCATAAGTATGTGTAGCGTTGCTTGTTTGTCCAGAGTTAGTATTTCCATCTCCCCAGTTTATAGTATAGTTATATCCACCTCCCGTAGTTGGAATAGTGATGGATTCATTAGCTGAAGTTGTACGCCATGTAGTGATAAATGCTTGTCCATCTAATAATAATGGAGTAACAAATAAAAAAAATAAAACTAAAACTCGTCTCATTAGAATAAGCTTTAAAGGTTAATAAATTAGAAAATTACCTGATTTCTATTAACAACCTAAGAAAGGATGACACTTTATAGTGTAGATCAATACGCAAAAAGTTACCCGTAAACGATTAATTATTTTATTCTGAATTTTGTAATAGGAGACATGTACAGGATCACAAATACGCATCTTTACCCTACTGAAATATGATTCAGAAAGAATTATAATTAAAGGATATTACTTAGTTAAAATATGGACTATACGTTGAAGTAAAAGACACTAAGGTGGGACACTTATTGGAATAAAAAAAATTTGATATCAACTAATTCGTAAACGGTATCAAATTTATGGTGAACGGTAAAAATAGAAAGTACACGGTAACAATTTATTACTCTACTTTTATAATAATTGAGTATTATCCTCAAATTAATTAC
The DNA here is from genome assembly GCA_036479655.1 of Saprospiraceae bacterium. Classification (GTDB taxonomy): domain Bacteria; phylum Bacteroidota; class Bacteroidia; order Chitinophagales; family Saprospiraceae; genus CAJXUU01. The sequence goes on along the minus strand of JAZGFO010000168.1, from coordinate 4,074 downwards.
TTTTGGTCTTCAAATAAACTTAGGTATTATATTATAAGAATGATATAACTTCTATAACTTAGAAAAACATTGAAATAATAACATTGAAATAATAACATTGGCAAATAAAAACAACATAGAAAAACGAAAATCTGATCATATTCTATTGGCTCACCAATCGCAGATGATAGATGATATGCTAGATAGTAGATTTTATTACGAGCCTATGATGTCTTCTCATCCATTAAAAAATGCAGACATAGCTATTGATTTTCTTGGGTTTAACCTAAAGACACCCATCTGGGTATCAAGTATGACAGGCGGTACAGAAATTGCAAAAACTATCAATACCAACTTAGCCAAAGCATGTGGAGAATATGGAATGGGAATGGGATTAGGTTCTTGTAGAGCATTATTAGAAAGTAAGGACAGATTTGCAGATTTTGATGTAAAGAAATATATGTCGGATCAACCTCTTTATGCAAATTTAGGAATAGCACAAATAGAAAAATTATTGAGCGCTGGGAAATTAGAATCTATTTCAGAAATGATAAAACAACTCCAAGCTGACGGTTTGATTATTCATGTCAATCCGTTGCAAGAATGGTTACAACCAGAAGGAGATAGATTTAGTGCAGCACCAATAATTACCATTTCAAAAATTATAGATGCACTACCGTCATTAAAAATTATAGTAAAAGAAGTAGGACAAGGTATTGGACCAAAAAGCCTAAAAGCACTATATAACCTACCTATTGAAGCGGTTGATTTTGCAGCGGGTGGCGGGACAAATTTTGCTTCATTAGAGTTGATGAGATCAACAGATAAGCTCAAAGAATCAAATGTAAGCTTATCTAAAGTAGGACATTCAGCGATCGAAATGGTAACAATGGCAAATGATATTTTTAACAAGGAGGACATTATATGCAAGCAGACTATAATATCTGGCGGCATAAAAAATTATTTAGATGGCTATCACCTTACTTCTATATTAAATGGTAAAGCTATCTATGGACAAGCATATGCATTTTTAAAAGAAGCAATGGGTAGTTATTCTGACTTACAGCAACATGTAGAACAGCAAATTAAAGGATTACAAATGGCTAATAGCTTTTTAGTGCCTAAAGGTATATAATATAAAGGGTGTAAATGAAGGGATCAAAAATAATAAGCGGTTTTTCGAAGATGACCAAAATGGGTAAACTAAAGTGGTTGGCGGAAAACTTTTTTACAGATCCAGCTTTAGTAATAGAAGAACTAAAGGGCTATTGGCATGATAGTGATGCTCAGCAAAAAATATTGGATGGGTTTAGTGAGAATACGATAAGCAATTTTCCTATGCCATATGGAGTAGCACCCAATTTTTTAATTGACAATAAGACTTTTGCTGTGCCTATGGTCATCGAAGAAAGTAGTGTAGTCGCTGCTTCTGCTTCTGCTGCAAAGTTTTGGTTGAATAGAGGAGGCTTTAAAACAGAAATTTTAGGCACAAAAAAAGTAGGACAATTACATTTTAAATTTTCAGGAGGCTCAGCATTGATCAAACAGATATTTCCAGCATTAAGGAATGATCTTATAGCAGGCACCACTGATTTGACAGCAAGTATGAATGCTCGTGGAGGGGGAATCTCTACTATTAGGCTGATTGATTTTTCTGACAAAGAACCAGATTATTATCAAATTCGTACAGAGTTTGAAACTTGTGATTCAATGGGAGCAAATTTTATAAATTCTATATTAGAACAGTTTGGAATTATTTTAGAAAAATCAATAATTGCTCACGATTCGGTATTACCAAAAGATAAAGATGTGCAGATAATTATGGCAATATTGTCAAATTATACGCCAGATTGTGTGGTTAGAGCATCAGTGTCATGCAAAATTAGTGAGTTGGGAGATTTTACTGGAGGAATGTCAGCTGAAGAGTTTGCAGATAAATTTAATACTGCAATTAAAATTGCACATATTGATCCATATAGAGCCACCACCCACAATAAAGGTATATTTAATGGAGTAGATGCTATTGTGTTAGCTACAGGAAATGATTTTAGAGCTATAGAAGCGAGTGGTCACGCATATGCTGCCCGAGATGGACAATATCGTAGTTTAAGTTATTGCACATTAGAAAATAAGGTGTTTAATTTTTGGACTGATTTACCTATGGCTATTGGTACAGTAGGAGGATTAACAACGCTACATCCTATGGCAAAGACTTCTTTACAAATGTTAGGTAATCCAAATGCTCAACAATTAATGAGAATAATAGCTTCAGTAGGATTAGCTCAAAATTTTGCTGCTTTAAGATCTCTTGTTACTACAGGCATACAAAAAGGACACATGAAAATGCACCTCCAAAATATTCTCAATCACATGGAAGCAACAGATATCCAAATAAAAAACGCAGCACACTTTTTTAGAGACAAGACAGTTTCCTTTAGTGCAGTCAGAGCTTTTTTGAAAGAAGGTTAATTTCCTTTTTGCTGAAAGTCAAATTGCTTATCTAATTGATTTAGACGTAATATTACAAAGTTTTTAATGATTTGCACTTCTTTATTATAATCATTAGCATCATAATACCATTTAGAGTCTACAGGCCATAGCGCAAAGTTTAGATCTAATTCATCTTTTATTATTTGATGATTTTGGTCCAATTTATGGTCAATGTTCTCTTTAGAAAACACATCGTTATTTCTTAATTCGTGATAACGATCAGAGAGCAATTTTTTATAGTTTAAATTTTCTGTATTTAGCAACCTAACAAATAAGATTGACCTTTCTATTCTCAAAGGTCTATCCATCATATTTAATTCATTGTCTCCGTCTCTACCAAAACTATGATCATAATCCCAAATAGCAATTTTAAAAGGAGTAAAACTATCTTTCTTATATAGATAAAAATTTTTCATGATACCATCTCCATTATAGGTAAGTAATAAGAGAAGATGCCAATCGATTATATTGTCAATATCTACCCAATCGGTAATCCCTGCATCAAAATCAATATCACTACTATTAAATATAAATAATTTAAAGGATTCTATATAGCTAGTCATATCCGCTGTTGTAATTTTTGGATATTTCTGTTGATAGTAATTATCAGGTTCTTGAGGTTTTATCCTTGTTGTATATAATAAAGGAGGATCTTTAAATAACATACTCATATTATCTTGTTTATTTAGACCTACTTTGGAAGCATTTATTTCTTCAACTAGAATATAGAGCCCCTTATATTGCCCATTAATATAAAGTGAAATATAACTGCTTTTAGCAGAGACATTATTGACATTCATTTGGTGATATAAGTCATAGCTTATTGTGTGCCTCATAAATGTCTTATCTATATAGCTTGCATTTAAGATCCAATCATCTTCTTTTGGTAGCCCAGCAAGTCTGTGCTTTTTATCTAATTCTAATGTAAATGAATGTTTGTTATATCTAGATGACAAACCCCCTCTATATTTTATTTGGGCATTATAAGTATGATTTCCTGTTTTATCATTATATTCAATAATGCATTGTTCTTTAGATTGCCATTTTATAGTATCCTGCTGTACTATATTAATAGAAGGTAGATGAGATTTAGAATCACACCCCAGTGTTCCCGCTATTAAGACTACAAAAACAATATATTTATGGATAGGATTCATTGGTAAAATATAAGGTGTACGATATCATAATATAAGGTAGTGCAAATTAATGAATTTAGCTTATCAAAACCATTTTGAAAGCACCAAAACGTGAAATAGAGTGTAAATAGGCGATTTCGACCTAAAAATGAGTTAAAACACAGTCTATGAAATCTCAATAAGGCGAGATGTTAGCTAAATGAAAATTATTGTTGTATAAATTTAGACAATTTGGAGTATAAAAATAGAAAATATAAAAATAAATTTTCACGCATTAAGGAATTTTGATTATTTAAAACATTGATAAACAAGGTTATTTTTGCACGGTTTAAAAAGCGTCTTTTTTTTTAAAAAAAAGAATAAAATAAATTAGGCTAAGTAATAAATAAAGATGTATCTTTGCGTCCCCTTAACGAGGTAATGTGAAATAAAGAATTTGGCATTTAGTTGAGTGGGAAGAAAAAGATCA
>JAZGFO010000167.1:0-19404 GCA_036479655.1 Saprospiraceae bacterium | reverse complement strand
TCAATCTGAAAACATCTAAAAAGTCAAGAATGGTATTAGATTTTACATATTCTACTAATTATACAGGATTAGAGAATCAAGTAGGCTCTATATTTGAATTGGGACTTACATGGCACTTTGCGAGTTCAGTAGGGTGTAAAATGATGGGTAAGATTGACGAAGTTTATTATAATGGAAAGAGTAATTGCCCAACACTTTTTGTTTCACCAGGAAGAAAAAAAATGTATGAAAATATTTGGTATAGGAATTAGGATTGTTTTAATATTCTCGTTTACGCTTTATATGTCAGACCTAAGTGGTCAGTCTTGTCCTTGTTTGTCAACAAAATGCGGCGATATCATTGCGAAATTTGAGCTAGAAGGTAATGTGACAGAAGTATGTGATGGGCATGAATTTAATGTTACTAATAATACAGATCCCTCAAATGTAGATGAATACATATGGATTTGGGGAGATGGTACAATTGATACCTATACTACAAATCAAAATGTAACACATACTTATGATATTGCGGATAGTTTAGTCTGTGGGAATGAGAATTCAGTTTTTACAATTTGCCTTTTAATAATTAAGAATTGTGGTGATGATATGAGTTGCCATAATTTATCAACACCAGTTGGTGTTAAACATCGACCCAAAGCAATATTTAATGTGGATTCACAAGGATGCTTAGATGAACCATTATTGTTTTAAAACAGTAGTTGTAATACAGATTCGTATATGTGGACTTTCGGAGACGGAACGACTTCTATGGAAGAAAACCCTAGTCACTCTTACAGCTCAATAGGAACGTACACCACTAAACTCACAGTGACAAATGAATGTGGTTCTCATAGTATTTCGAAAACAATTACGATATTAGGAATTCCGGAAGTTGATGCATCTGTATCTGCTGATGTATCTGATGGTGTAATCTGTCTTGGACAAGATATTACATTCATTGACCTATCGAATCAATGGGCAACAAATACAATGTGGTCAATTACACCAAGTGGATCATCCAATTGGGAATATACGGATACTTTAATGACTAATAAATCAGATACGATTGAAGTTCATTTTAAGAAAACAGGAACGTTTACTATTAAACTTTCTACAACCACACCTTGTGGAACGGATGAATGGGAAAAAGAGATCGAGGTGCTAGAGGGTCCTACAGCTAGCTTACAACCTGGACCTACCTTTTGTGCTTCAGGAACTTATACCCCTGATATAAGTTACAGTGGAACGATTAATAGTTATGAATGGACTTTTGATGGCGGAACTCCGAGTAGTTCAACAGATATGAACCCGTCAGGTATCTTATATAATTCTCCTGGTACTTACACGGTAACATTGGTTGTAGATGGAGCTTGTGGGGAGCTGACAAAAACTACTATTGTTACAGTAGATGTTGATGTATCTGTTGCTATATCACCTGCAGGTCAATATTGTCAAGGATCGTCTATCGATACCCTTATGGCAAATGTTACAGGAGGCATATGGTCTGGAAATGGTATTGTGGATACAGGATTAGGTGTTTTTGACCCTCTGGTTGCAGGTGTAGGAAATCATTCCATTACTTATACGTATGGCTCTGGGGCATGTCAAGATGATGCAACAATTACAATTATAGTTGTTGCAAGTGAGTCTGTAACAGTTAATGATGTCTCTGTTTGTGCTAATGAAGCAATGATAATATTGACAGCATCCCCATCTGGAGGTAACTGGACTGGGACTAATGTTACTTCCACTGGAGTATTTGATATTCAAGCATCTGGAGAAGGAGATTTTATCGCTATGTATAATTTTACAGATGCCAATAACTGCGAAGTATCAGCATCAACCAATATAACGGTTGAAATGACACCGAATGTTAGTATCCAAGATACTACATTCTTATGTGTCGATGGAGGGACAGTGGATTTAACACTTTCGACATTGGCGAATTCCAATGTTTCAGGTGGAATCTATACTTTTATAATCGATGGTACCCCTGTATCAAATAATTACACCCTTGGCAATTCCGTAAATAGTGTACCTATAGAAGTGATTTACACCGTGGGGGCTTGTACTGTTATGGATACTGCCCTATTGTCCCTTATTTTACCTCCTACTCTTACCGTAGGACCAGCTGAGAGCACGGTTTGTATCTCAGATGGAAATATAATTTTTGAATCAAATCCATCTGGTGGCCAATGGTATGGTACTGGTATAAATAGTAACACTGGCGAAGTTGATTTAGTGAGTGCTGGAGGAGGAATGCATCAATATACTTATAAATTACTAGAGAACACAACTTGTGAAGTTGTTGGGATGACCTCTATTGAAATTATTGATTTATCGGCTGGACTTTCAGCAGGAAATGATATTTCGATTTGTGAAGGAGACCATACTTCTTATACATTAGATGGTGCAGCTCCAACAGGTGGATATTGGACAGGATTAGGGATTTCCGATTCATTAATTGGTGAGATAGATATCAACCAACTCGCAGTGGATTCTATATACTATTATAATTACTGTCTTGAAAACACCAATTTCGATGATTGTGAAGCATGTGACACTCGGACTTTTATTATTCATTCAACTCCCAAAATATCATATATACTTGTTGGAGGAGCTTGTATAGGGGAATCATTTACCATAAGTGATAGTACCCTTTTTGGAGATGTTTATCATTGGAATTTTGGTGATGGAACAATAAGTAATCTAAAAGAACCAACACATTCTTATTCAACTTCTGGAAATTATGACATAGTATTAACAGTCACTTCCACATTCGGATGTAAAATGATGAATACTCGGTCCGTTTACGTTTCAAGACCTCCAATTGTACTTTTTGATCTTGCAATAGATGAAGGCTGTGCTCCTTTTGAAGTCGAATTGACCAATAATAGTTATGGAGATAGTATATCTTATGAATGGATAATTGCTAATGATACTTTTTTCATAGAGAATCCAGAAAATATTATATTAGACCCAATTTTTAAAGATAGTATTTTTATTCTTACTCTAAATGTAACGAACTCTTGTGGAACGGTTACCCACACGGAAGAAGTCCTTGTACATCCATATCCACTTGTAGATATTGGTTTAAGCGTAGATGAAGGGTGCTCACCCGTAGTTATTGAATTTGGAAACAATACTTTGGGTAATCCCGATAGTTATATTTGGAATTTGGACAATGGAAATACTTCTATGGATTCTATTCCTCCTGCACAAACGTACACAACCTCTGATACTTTAGTTTCTATATATGACATCATCCTTATTAGTAGTAATGAATGTGGAATAGATACTGGTTATGAACAAATAACGGTTTACCCACCAGATGTAAGAGCTTTTTTGTCAATTGATACAACATTTGTTTGTCAATATGATTCATTTCATGTAGCATCTTTTTCTACCCCGGGTTCAATAATTACTTGGTCTATATTTGATGAGAATGGGCAGCAAGTAGAAGGTTATGATGGAGAGGATGTAACGATATCAATTTCAGATCCAGGTAAATTTACAATTGTATTATTTGCTTCTAGATGTGGTACGGATTCGGACACGACAACGATTAGTGTTTTGCCTGCACCTGAGATAGCATTCGAATTGCCACCGTTTATCTGTCAAGGAGACACATTACACATAACCAATGATTCTCCATCCTTATCGGAGACTTTATGGACATTTGGAGATGGAGATTTGAGTAATGAATATAGTCCATTTCATGTATTCGATACTGCAGGAGTATATTCGGTGACTTTAGAGGGTTTTTCAACAATTAATAATTGCCCTAGAAAAATCTCCAAAGAGATCGAAGTGATTGGAAGACCGACAGCTGGATTTAATCCATCTGTAATTAATGGTTGTAGGCCACTTACAATTGATTTTACTAATACAAGTTATGGGGGAATTTCTTATAATTGGTATTGGGGAGATGGAACTTCATCATCATTTGAAGACAATCCTCAACATACATTTACAAGTGCAGGAGTATATACTGTACACCTGATTACTTTTGACGAATATGGATGTTTTGGAGATACTGCTGTAAGTAATATTACCGTTTACGAATTGCCTGAGAGTATATTCACAACAGACAAAGATACATATTGTCAGTTTATTGATAGCATATATGTTACCAATAAGTCTATAGATGACATAACTTATCAATGGACTATAAATGGTGTGGAAAACCATTTGGAATCACCAGTTTTGTTTAGCCAAAATGCAGGTTACCACGAGATAGAATTGCTCGTAGAAAACTCTTTTGGATGTATAGACATTTCAACACAAGCAATAGAAATTTTGCCTAGTCCCATCTCCGATTTATCTCCTTCTGATACCGTTGGTTGCCAGCCTTTCAGTATACTGTTTGGTAATAATTCTCAACAAAGTGATGAGTATATATGGCAAATCAATAATATCGAATCTTCCTCAGATACAGATCTGAATTATTTGTTTATTGATGATGGAGTTTTCGAGATAAAATTAATAGCTATTAACAATAATAATTGCCCTAATGACACTACAGGTATAGAGGTTCTCATAAAAGAAAAACCTGAAGCAAAATTCAATTTTGACAAAGACGCAGATTGTGGTGTGCCTACGTCTGTTTCATTTACAGATAATTCAATAAATGATATTATTGATCGAGGTTGGGACTTTGGTAATGGAACTACTGATCAAGTAATATCTCCAACAGTAATATATAATAATGATCAAGATTTTATAACGACATTAATCGTAGAAAATAGCTCTAATTGTTTGGATACTATCACAGAGTCTATTCCTGTTTGGCATCAACCCATTGCGGATATTTCTATCGACAAATATTTGTTTTGTGAAGGAGAAATAATCAAAGTCGAAAACAACTCACAGCATGTAAACGAGTATCAATGGGTCATCGGCGGATTAGATACTATTACAAGTTTTACCCCTGAATTCTTAGTAGATGAAGCGGGTCAATTCACTATAGAACTAGTCGTAAGTTACAATGATTATTGTAAAGACAGCACAAGGATAGACGAACCCATTACTGTTTTTGTAACTCCTGATGCAGATTTTGAATATAAGATAGATAGAGATGAAAATATTATTGGAGATGTAGAATTTGAAAATACATCTGTTGATTATACCAGGTTGGAATGGAAATTAGGTGATGGTAATTATTCCAATGAAGAATCATTTATCCACGAATATGATATCAATAGAGGTATAGAAGTTACACTGTTTTCAATCAATGATAACCAAGGTTTACATACTTGTATTGACTCAATCACTAAATTAATCGAACCAGAGTGGTTGACAAAATATTTTGTTCCAAATGCTTTTTCTCCTGATTATGGAAGTGATGAAGTGAGACTTTTTACTCCTAAAGGGATAGGTATTAAAGAATATGAAATCAGTGTTTATAGTCCTTGGGGAAAAAGAGTTTGGCAAAGCACAAAACTTAAAGAGGGGCATCCTTTGGAATCATGGAATGGTAGAATTAACAACCTAGATAAAGAAGCACCACAGGGAAGTTATTCTTGGTTAGCAAAAGTGGTCTTTGTAGATGGGAATGTTGCGGTGTACAAGGGCAATGTTGTATTGTTGAGATAGTGGGTATTGGGCATAAAGTTATAACGAATTAGTCAAAGTTATGAGCTATCAAATTGACACAGAGGAAAATAATTGGATCAATCTTTATATAAATGAAATTGCTACCCAAAAAGTCATACACATTTGTGATTCACTAAAGCCATTCACACAGCAGAAATCACAAAAGAGTATGCCCTTAAACCAACCCTCTAAAAAAACTAAGGATAATTCAAAAAAGCCAGTGTATATAATATAAGTGTGGACAAAAAGGTTTATCTTTACGATTGAAAAGTATAGAAAACTGATAGATTATCGTATCGGAAAATATTGTTGGCATATCCACACCTCTGTATATACGTGATCGTTAGCTTCCACCGAAAACCAACTATCCACTTAAAATTTATGTCTATACAAGTAAAAGAACAAATATGAAGATTTACTTACTTTAGTTGCAGCATTCTTATTGAGTGAGAATGTAAACTCACAGGTGAATGTAAATCAAAATCCATTGTCAATAGACCTAACTTTTGGTTTTGAAAAAACAGGTTTTGTTGGTTACACAAGTTATGAACGTGATGGCGGTTATGATGATGCAGACTTTGAAGTCTTAGGAAAAGGTGGAATTGGAACCAATACGAAAATTGAAATCAGAAAATTGATTTATGGAATGAATGCTGTTTCATTAGGGCTAGGGATAACATTTTTTCAATATAGAGCTAATTCAATTAGTGGGTGGATGGGTGAAATCTTAGACTCGAAAAATGTACTAATCCCATCGCTATGTTTGCAGTTAGGACATATATTCAATGTGAAATCTGATGGTAATTTTAATGTTTCTCTAAAGAACAATTTAGCACTAATGAAAAATACTAAATTTAGTGAATACTATCTAAAGGAGATTAACTTGATCTGGAGACCTGGAATATATTTGGAGAAGACTATATCTATGAGAAATAGCTTGATTTTTGAAATAAACTATGGATTAGGTCTTCTTAGATTATCGGAAAATGATAGATATGAGCTAAGAAATAATGCTTTGGGTCTAAATTTGGGAATAAGAAGGCAACTATAGAAAAAAAGGTAAGAAGCTAAACGAGTACATGGCTGACGATCAATAGACCGCCAGTGCACCTCTCAAACCACCAAGCGTACTTAATCAGCCCACCCGAAACTGATGTTTCGGTTTCCTCTCTAAGGATTGACATTTAGTCAATCCATTATCATTCGTGGAATGAAACCGATCGGTCATTCTTGGCGGTTCATTAATGATACTTACTTTTTGTAGTATTCAACTAAACTAACATAACGGCTCATTTTTATTCTTTTAATTGGATATAGTTCGTAAGATAAAGCTTACTTCAGTTCTATCTTCACAGATAACCACCTTGCCACTTGCTTCACTTAGAGTCGTTACTCCCTTGTGTAGGGGACTTTAATCCTTTGGGGTCTTAATTTAAAATAAAAAGAACTATATTTACCATTCGAGGGCACACAATATGTATAAAATCACAGTTTTTTGTCGCAGACGCAACACAAAAACCTACGATTCATACATTATATGTTATCTTTCAGCAAGAAGGGTAAATAGAAAAACAATGAACGGAAAATAAATAGTTCGTTGGGGTTATATTGGTAATCAAATTTAACACATTGTCCCTTATGATATTTAAATTGCCAAAGGAGAAATGAGTGAAATCAAAATAAGTACAAAATAAAGAGCACTATGTATTAAACTACCCGAATTTATTCAAAAATACATCTGATTTTGACATAAATAATCTGTAATTAGAATAATGTTAGTTTTAGCTATGGAATATGTTAATTTATATAACATACCGAAAACATGGATTTATCGAATTTGAGGCTATGTTTTGCAAGCTACAGTGGAGATGTGACCATATCTAGAATTGCAAGAGTAAAACATTGTTCATATAAATTTAATAGTTCCGCAATACACATGGATTTTTATGTCTTTCTGTTACCGATCCTATATACTTAACCATTAAATAATTTGCTATCCAAGACTTAAAACAAATATTAAACACTCGACAAATATCTGCTGAAGACGAAATGCTTCTAATAGAATTAGTTAGAAATAGTGTATTTGAGGTTCCTGAAATTATAAAAAAACAGTATGAAATTTTTTTCTTGGTTGCTGATTCAAAACGTATAAAACTGCTTCTCTATACTCTAAATCAACTTGATGCAATACGATCACTCAATAAATATATGATTAATTTATTGAGTGAGGAAATTGCAACACTTACTATTAAGAAATCTAATAATATACCACAAACGAAAAGTCAAGTTGATTATATTATTGACAAAGTTAGTGTATTGGCACCATATTATTTTGATTGGGGTGAAGAATTTCACTGTATGTTTGAGACGTTTTATGATACAATTATTCAATGGTCTATTTATAGAAATAGATCTGTACAATCTTTAGATTCTTATCTGGAAAATAGGATCGGAGAGGAAGGCCCATTCTTGTTGTCGATGACTATACATCAGTTTGGAAATGTTCTTTTGCCTTTTAGTGTTCGAAGAAGTCTTGATAGTGGAAATAGTTTTGATGTAAAAGAGATTATGCAGTTATTGTTAGGGGAATGATCTTTCTGCTATTTCGTCACTACGGCTTCCAGTTGATAGTGGAGACATTCAATTTTTTAATACTTGCTCTGTTCCGCATTCGTCATTTTGTGATTCATTGAGCAAAATACTTCTTTTAGCCAAGATGCGTAGGCTGAATGACAATCAGAGTTTAATTGAAGAATTTTACGAAACACTTGATAGTTCTTGTCTTGATATTTTACCTTCCTATGAAACTATATTGTCTATGTATGAGGTTGTGTCAAGTATAAGGGGAATTGATCCAAATGTTGAATTAGGTAAAATTGTGTCTTTTTTTACGAATACTGTTACAGTTGATGAATTTGATAACACTTATAAACAGATGAATTCCAATGATGTTTTGCTAGCTATGGATGAAAGTGGCGATGTCAAAAATTTTGTTATTTACAGAAGTTGGCTACATGAAAGTTTTCCATTCTGAGAGTAAAAAATTGAAATTATCCTCTGCAGTTATTAGTACTATATAAATTTAAATAGACCGCCAGTACAACTCTCACACCACCAAGCATACTTAATCAGCCCAAAAGATTAATTTGATTACTTGATTATGAAATTCAAAGAACTAACATATAAAATTATTGGGTGTGCAATGGAAGTACATAAGTATCTTGGTAATGGTTTTCAAGAAGTAAATTACCAAAGAGCATTAGCAATTGAGATGCAAATTCAAGGAATAGAATTCAGTAGAGAACACGAAATGCAATTATCTTATAAAGGATATGATATTGGTAAAAGTAGAGCCGATTTTTTTGTGGAAGAAAAAATTATGGTAGAAATAAAAGCAGTTATCAATTTAGAAGATGTGCATTTGGCACAAGCAATGAATTATGTTGAAACATACGATTTAGAAATCGGTTTATTAATCAATTTTGGTTCTAAAAGTTTACAACATAAAAGAGTTCATAATAATAACAAAGAAATCAAGTAATTATGATAATCAAGAAAAATCAAGGTTCAGACAATTTGACTGATAGTATTGACCCATTGACCAAATTTTACATTCCTATTACAATTTTCGTAATTAAATATAATTGAATTTTTAAAACTCATATTAACTTTGTGGCAAAAAATAAAGATGAAAAAGTATTTATTATTGTCATTGATTACTTTTATTATTGGTTTTACTTCATGTAAGTCATCAAAGGTAATTACAAAGTCAGTTTTTGACATTTCAGAGATAAAAATAGACGTGGAGACCTTGTCAGCAGATGAGATGGAAGGTAGAGAAACAGGAACGAGGGGAGAGCAATTAGCAGCCCAGTATATTTCAAAAAGGATGAAAACAATTGGGCTAAATCCTAAAGGTGATAATGATGGGTATATTCAGATATTCACAAAACGTATAAAAAGTAATCCTCATTCTAATGAACCATCAGCAGATGATAAAGTAGTATTGGGGAAGAATATTATTGGATATATTGACAACGGAGTTAAGAATACTGTTGTGATAGGAGCACATTATGACCATTTAGGATATGGAGCTGAAGGTTCTCTTTATGTAGGGGAGCCAGCTATTCATAACGGTGCAGATGATAATGCGAGTGGAGTCGCTGGTTTGTTGAGAATTGCTACAAAAATTACAAATATCGACTCTAAGAAATTTAATTATTTGTTTATAGCATTTAGTGGTGAAGAGAAAGGACTTTGGGGCAGTAATTATTTTACTAAGCATCCTACTATTGAAAAAGAAGCGATAAACTATATGATTAATATGGATATGATAGGAAGATTAAATGCAGAAAAACAACTTGCTATTTATGGTACGGGCACTACACCTACTTGGAATGAGGCATTAAAAACCAAAAGTACTAATCATTTTAAAATTAAAGAAGAAAAAAGTGGAATGGGCCCTACTGATCACACTTCTTTTTATTTAGAAGATATTCCAGTGCTTCAGTTTTTTACTGGACAACATGAAGATTATCATAAACCAAGTGATGATGCGCATCTTATCAATTATAATGGAATCGTACAAATAACAGACTATATATTGGAAATTATAAATAATACTGTCGGAAAAGGAAAACTAAGATTTACTAAAACTGAGGATGCAAAAAAAGGTAAAAGAGATTTTAAAGTTACACTTGGTGTAATGCCTGATTACTTATTTGATGGATTAGGAATGAAAATCGATGGAGTAAAAGATAACAGACCTGCTGATTTAGCAAATTTGAAAAAAGGTGATGTCGTTATTAAAATGGGGCATGTTGAAATTTTTGATATGATGAGTTACATGCATGCTTTAGGTGTGTTTGAAAAAGGACAAACTATTGATATTACTATTATTAGAGATGGAAAAGAAAATATTAGAAAACTGACTTTTTAAGAATACAATTAGAACTGAAGTATTACTTTAAAATCTATTTCTAGCAAATTGCTATAGTGATATGAATCTTGTGTGTGGCAAGTTCAATCATACAAGAATTGATTTAGGAAAAATTACTTAGCAAGTATTTATATAATTAGTCTTTTAAATTTTCTTCAATATCTTTTTCTACGCCTCTAAGTTTTTCTTTACAAATCTTTATTAATTCGGCGGCTCTTTTTACTTCTTCACTCAATTCGTCTAAACCTATTTCTTCACCTTGCATTTTAGCTACTATAGATTGTAATTCGGAATATGCTTTTTGATATGTATTACTTTTTTTTGCCATTATTATTTCTTTTATCTGTATTTTCAATTTTTGCTTGTGTACATCCGTCATGCATTTCGATGTCGATAATGTCTCCTTTTTTTAATTGTGAGATACTACCTATTACCACGTTGTCTTTTTGTCTAAGTATTGTATATCCTCTTTTAAGAACAAGTTTTGGATCAGCCATACGGATCATCTTTTCAATGTAGTTTATATGTTCTGCCAATTCTTTTACACTATATTTTGCAGCTTGATGCACCAAGTTTTTGACTTGTTCTAAATGTAGGTATGTACTTCTTATAATTTCAAATGGTTTATGATTTATTATTGTTGTTAACTGTTGTAAAGTTAATTTGTGATGTTCTATTTTTTGTTTTGCCAATTGATTTATCCAATTTCCAGCTTGTAATATTTCTGATTCAAAAGTTAGATTTCGATCTATAATATATGATGCAACAGCAGTTGGTGTCTTTAATGGATGGAAAGAGACTAAATCAGCAACTGTACTATCTATTTCGTGTCCAATGCCAGTCAATATTGGAATTGGAAAAGTTGATATTTTATAGGCAATATTATAATTGTCAAAGTAAGCCAAATCTAATTTTGCACCACCACCACGTATTATTGTTACACAGTCATATTGGTCAAGTTTTGCCATGATGTCATCTAATGCAGCACAGACTTCTTTTTCTGTATTAGAGCCTTGCATAGCAGAAGGGTAGAGGTCAATGTCAATATTGTATCCATAGTCATTGTCTTCTATTTGATGGATAAAATCTTTATAACCAGCAGCAGTAGCTGATGATATAACAGCGACTTTTTGTATTACGGATGGCAAATAAGTGAAACTGTTTTTTTCTAAAACATCAAGTGACTTTAGTTTTTCTATCACCTTCTGTCTTGCCATTTCCATTTGACCAATTGTAAATGATGGGTCGATATCAACGATGACCAGTTTCATACCCCATTTTTCATGGTATTCTACATTTACTTTGACCAATACTTTTGTACCTTCTTTAAGAATTGAAGGAAGTAATAAACCTAATTTTGTTCTTATGAATAAGTAAGATTTGTACCAGATTACTGCACTACTTTGTGATACAACGGTATTGGTTTTTTCATCTTGTTGTACTAAGTCCACATATACAGAACCACGAGATTCTTTGACCGATGATAATTCACAATGAACCCAAATTGGCTCCGCAAAATTCAGTGATATTACTCGTTTTATATAATCATTAAGTTCAAGAAGTGAATAACTATTCATAATTGATTTAGATAAAAATTATATTGTAATATAATATCAATAATTTAGAATGATTAACTGGATTATTTTTCTTCCATCCATTCAAGATAACCGCCATCCATACTATATATATCCTTAAAACCCATGTCCGCCATTGTCACACAAGATTTAAGGCTTCTTTTGCCAGATCTACAATAGACTAAGTACTTTTTTAAAGTATCTAACTTAGCTAAGTTTTGATCAAAATCATCACCGTAGTAATCAATTTCTATTGCGTTAGCCAATTTTCCATCTACTGTCTCATCAGGAGATCTCACATCTACAATAATTAATTCTGGATGATCAGAAATTAGCTTTTTAGCTTGACTAACCGAAATTGTCTTTAATGGTTTATTCGTTTGATTACAAGCAGATATACCTATGAGTAGTACAATACCTAAAAAAAAACTTTTCATATTGAGCTTTTGTATATTATGCAACAACTTTTTTGACTAAGTCTGCGGCTTCTTGAAGTAAAGTAGCTGAATGTACTTCAAGTCCACTTTCGTCTATTATTGTTTTTGCTAAGTCTGCATTTGTACCTTGTAATCTTACAATTATTGGAATAGTAATGTTGCCTATGTTTTTGTATGCATCTACAACTCCCTGCGCTACACGATCACATCTTACAATACCTCCAAATATATTTATAAGGATAGCTTTTACATTATCATCTTTCATAATAATTCTAAATGCTTGTTCTACTCTTGCGGCATCTGCTGTACCTCCTACGTCAAGAAAATTTGCTGGTGATCCTCCTGATAGTTTTATAATATCCATTGTCGCCATAGCTAATCCCGCACCGTTTACCATGCATCCTACATTACCATCAAGATTTACGAAGTTTAGACCATAAGATTGCGCTTCTACTTCTGTTGCGTCCTCTTCATCAGTATCTCTGAGAGCTGCAAGCTCTGGATGTCTAAATAATGCATTGTCATCAAGAGAAATCTTACTATCTACAGCCAATATTCTATCATCGGCAGTATGCAGACATGGATTGATTTCGAATAATGATGCATCAGATGAAACAAATGCTTTGTATAATGAAGCAATAAATTTAGTCATTTGCTTTAACGCTTTTCCCGAAAGGCCAAGATTAAAAGCTATTTTTCTTGTTTGGAAGCCTAATAATCCCATTTGAGGATCAATATATTCCTTATGTAATAACTCAGGTGTTTCTTCAGCTACTTTTTCAATATCCATACCACCTTCAGTACTATAAATAATTACATTTTGTTTTCTATCTCTATCCATCAATATAGATACATAGTATTCTTTACATGCATCAAAGTCAGGAGCATATGTATCTTCTGCAACTAATACTTTTCGTACTAATTTTCCTTGACCTTCCATTCCTCCTGGTGTTTGAGGTGTTTTTAGCATCATTCCAAGAATATTGGCTGCATGTTCTTTTACCTCATCAATATTTTTAGCGAGTTTTACTCCTCCTCCTTTTCCTCTTCCACCTGCATGGATTTGTGCTTTTATAACGCAAAACTTTGTGCTAGTTTCTTCTTGTAATTCTTTAAATGCTTGTACAGCTTCTTCTACTGTTTTGGCAAGTTTACCACGTTGGATAGCTACTCCATGAGATGCTAATAATTCTTTTCCTTGATATTCGTGTAAATTCATATTTATCTTTTGAAAGTTTAACGTTTCTTTTTAAAAACCCAAAAGTAAGTAGAAAGATTGTATTGACAAGTTTTTATCTATAATATATCTATAATATCTTAATGTATTTTGAAAAAAGACTTAATCTACTTGTTTTTTGTACTATATTTTGTTCTAATAAGGATGAAATATTGAGTATGGTCTTAACAAGGGTTTGATAAGTCTGTTTTGAGCTATCATCAAATCTTCGTTTTTATTTATTTTTACAAAGTGTCTTTCTATTTGTTCTATTTCTTCTATATCTTTTGTACTCACTCCTTCTAGTAGTATATCTCTAAATGGAAATAGTTCTATGGTTTTAGTTTTCCCTTTTGCAGTCACTGATATTGTTGCAAAAGGTGAATTATTCCGTTCTATGTTTTCTTTGTGCAAATTATCATTATCAAAAGATTCACCATACACCTTGTCAAATAGGCTTACGTATCCTCTTATTACATCTTGTGATAACGGACGTTTAGATTTTTTTATATATTGATTTAGAGGATTGACATCGTACTGTCCTTTATGCTTTGTTATCCTAAAAGAGTGTTCATTGTTTTTATTGAAATCTACTATTATTTCTTCAATTTCTTTAGGATTATAAGCGAATATCTCTTTGCTACGCCAGTCGTCTATTTTATGATAAAAACGAGCACGTAGATCACCATCAAAACCCTTAATATACATGTTGTAAGGTTGTGTTTGCCCAGATACAAGATAAGCCGTCCCTTTATCATCATGTGCTTTAGTCCCGATTGTGTAGGCTCTTACAGCTTTGCTAGAGTTGTCATATATTTTCACACTAATACCATCAGTCTTCATGTCTTTTAGTATGGTTGCTTTGGCTTTGTTGGACGGTATATTTTGAATTGTTACATTAGAGATTGCATCAAGCATATGTCTAATGGTATGATTTTCAATTTTATATTTATTGTTAATGTACCAATTGCCGTTCTTTAATTCGAAATTCTGAATTGGTTTACCTACCTTTTCTACTGATATTTTTTTAACTTTTTCTTTTGGATATGCAAAAAGCCTATCAGCTGAAATCACTTTTCCAGCATTTGACTTGTTTACTAAGAAATATGCAAGTAGTCCAAGGCAGATTAAAACAGCTAATAATATGACGTTTTTCTTCAAAAGTTTAATTTACAATTAGTTAATAAATAACAAACGGTTGGAAATTTTATATAACAGCACTTGTATTTCAAATGTTATTATTATCATTTTTCCAAAAGTAAAAGTACAAACTTATTGCTTTTAAGAATAGAATTTATAGAAAATATATATTGTCATTTTTGAGTTTGACTTTTGCGGACATATTAGTGAGTACCACCACCACAATACATGCAATGAATTGTTTAGTATTTACAGACCTGTTTTCAACTATGTATTATACGTTTAAGAATATTTTATTGGATAGCCAGATTGCTACATTTCCCATTATATTATCAAACTCTTGATCTTTAGTTTAAAAGGACGATACTTATAAAGGTAATTGATATCTTTGTCATGTACAGTCACCAAAGATGTAGTTGATGTGGTGAAACTGTGAAAGTATAATATTTGTCACATAAAAGTCACCGCCTACTTTGGGCAGACGGTGCTTTATTTACTTACTTAGCGTCATTTATTAGTTTTACCAAGCTGTTTGCAGACTGCATACCAGAATCTCTCCACAAGACTTTACCTTCTTTATATAGAATGAAGGTAGGTACTCCTTTTACACCAATTTTTGTAGCTAGTTTTTGATTTTTGTCAACATCAATTTTTACGATTTTTGCATCGTCACCTACTTTGCCAGCAACTTCTTTTAATACAGGAGCCATTGCTTTACAAGGTCCACACCATGTAGCTGAGAAATCAACTAAGACAGGTTTTTTACCATTTATAATTTCTTGATAAGTCATAATATTCTTTTTATTAATTTATGACACAAATATATGGGCAAATAAATTTCTTAGTGTGACTTATGTTACTTTGTCAAAATTTGATACTTAATTTAAGCAGCTTCAAAGTTTTTATTAAGTACAGCTTTTGCTTTTGATAATTCTTCTGTTGAGTATGGGTTAGCGGTTGAAGCAGCAATGGCTCCTTTTAGTTCCATAATATTTTTTGCACCTGACAATACTGTAGATACACCTTTTTGATCGAGAACCCACCGTAGAGCAGCAATAACCATCAAATCTATATCATCTCTAATCATAAAATCAAATGAATTTACTTGATCTATTCTTTCTTTTAATTCTGCTTGACTATATCTTGCATTAAGAGTTCCTGCTGCAAATTTAGTATTATAGTCAAATACTCCTGCTAAAAAACCATTGGCTAAACATTCTCTTGCTACAATGCCTATAGGATATTTACTTAATTCTTGAATCAATTGATCGGATTCTCTATTCATTAGACTTGTCACAACTTGAATGACATCAATTTTTCCTTCTTTAGCCCATCTTCTTGCCATATGCTCAGTATCATTAAACATAGATATTGAATGTCCAATAAACCTTACTTTACCGTCATTTACAACTTTTTCGATGCCTTCCCATACATCATCATGAATCTCTTCGTCAGAAAATGGCGAATGAAAAAACAATACGTCTAAATGATCAGTTTGTAGTCGGCTTAAACTTTCTTCTACTGATGCTATAATTCTTTTTTTATAGAATTGTGGAGCGCCATTCTCTATTGTCAAGTTTCTTCCAAATTTTGATTGTATCACTACTTTGTCTCTTTTTTCAATCAAAGCTTTACCTAACACTATTTCTGCAACTCCATCTTGTTCTTTTGTACCATATTGAGGAGCAGTATCAAACAATGTTACACCCATATCGATAGCCGCATGAATTGTATTTATCCCTTCTTTTTCAGAAACGCCACCATAAACATTATTGCCAAACGCCCATGTGCCAAGTCCTATTTCACTTACTTCTATTCCTGTTCTGCCTAATTTTCTATATTTCATTTTCTAAGTTTTTTAATGTTGTCAATACCTCAATATGCATTTCTTGATTATAATCCAAGTGAGTTACTAAACGCACTGTCTCAGGGCCAAATGCCGAACCAATAATACCATTATTTTTTAACTTTTCTAAAAAATCTTCTGCACTTATCCCATTATCTAAATCAAATATTACAATATTGGTTTGTACAGGGTGTACTTTTTTAATATATGATACACTATTTAATAATTTTCCGATTTCTTTTGCTCTGTCATTATCTTCTTTTAGCCTTTTTATATTGTTCTCTAAAGCATATTGACATGCTGCTGCTAAATATCCAGCTTGTCTCATTCCTCCTCCCATTACTTTCCGGTACCTTCTGGCTTGAGCTATAAAGTCAGTGTCTCCTATGAGCAATGAACCTACAGGAGCTCCCAATCCTTTGGAAATACAAATTGAAATAGAGTCAAAATGATTGCCAACTGCTTGGGTGGTTTCTCCCGTTTCTATAAGTACATTAAATAGTCTTGCACCATCCAAATGCAGTTTGAGACCTCTTTCTTTGCAAAGTATAGTGATAGGTTTTATTTCGTCTAATTTATAGTAACTGCCACCTCCTTTATTACAGGAATTTTCTAATACAACCAATTTACTTATTGGCAGCCAATCATAGACTGGTTTTATTGCCTTTTCAATTTGTTGAGCAGTAATTTTACCACTTTTGCCAGTGATTAGATTGACTGCAATACCAGAATTAAATGCATAACCTCCTGTTTCATATTGATAGACATGAGAATAATGGTCACATATCATTTCGTCAAGTGGTTGTGTGTGACATTTAATAGCGATCTGATTAGTCATTGTGCCAGATGGGCAGAATAATGCTTTTTCTTTACCAAACATTTTAGCAACAAAGTCTTGTAGTTTATTGATACTTGGGTCTTCTCCAAATACATCATCACCAACCTCGGCTTTCATCATATGTGATAGCATTGCTTTAGTAGGCCTTGTTACGGTATCACTAATTAAATTTATCATGTTTTAGTATTTTGAGCTTTTATGGGAATTGTTTGTTAGAAATGTATTTATAATTTCTTATTAGTTCAATTCTTCTCCACATTTTTTACAATGTACTGCATCTACATCATGACCTTCATAAGTGCAACTTTTACAACTTTGAGTTGAAATGTTGTCAAATTGTTTTTTGTTATTTCTACCAATTACTTCTGCTGTTACTATACCGGTGGGTACAGCTATTATTGCATAACCTGCAAGCATTACCAATGAGGCTAAAAGTTGACCAAATGGTGTTACCGGAGATATATCTCCATATCCTACTGTAGTTACAGTTACAATCGCCCAGTAAATACTTCTTGGAATGCTATCAAATGCTTGATTTTGCGCTCCTTCTACCAAATACATAATACTACCAACTATACTTACAAACACAAGGATGAAACTAACAAAAACAGAAATTTTTGCCATGCTATCTTTTAATGCTTGCATGATTACTTGTCCTTCCTTTAAGAAATTAGCTAATTTAAATATTCTAAAGACTCTCAGCAATCTGAGCCCTCTAATAATCATCAAACTGCTTGACCCTACAAAGAAAAAACTTAAGTAAGTAGGTAAAATAGATAACAAGTCAATAATACCAAAAAAACTTGTAGCATACTTCATTGGTTTGTAAACTGCATACATTCTCAATAAGTATTCTATGGTAAAGAATATGGTAAATACCCATTCTATAATTGTAAATAGTTCTCCATATTTAATTTGATAACTACTTATGGATTCCAACATTACTACAATTACACTAGCCAGTATTGTAATCAACAGTATCACATCAAATAATTTTCCGGATGCAGTATCTGCTTCAAAAATTATTTCGTGAAGCCTTTCTCTTCCTTTGCTAAATCCTGTATGTTTTTTTTTTGCCATAGTCCCAAAAGTAACTTTTATTACTCAAATGCTTTTAATATTTTTACTACATCTATCAATAATTGTTTTCCTTCTGGTGAAAAACCATTATAATTACCTTTTTTATGTGCTATTATTGCCATCATGAAATTGTCAGCCATAATCTCGTCTGGATGTATAATATATTGAGTATTATCTTTTATTTGTTTAAAAAAATCAGCATTGTGCTCAAGTGATAAATTAGATGTACCATCATTTTTCACATCTATACTAACTACATTATTTCCTTTGTTAATAAGGGGGAAAAGATCAAAATTAAGATAAGAGAAGAAGGACGGAATAGCATCAGTATAACGATCTTTTGTTGATAGAATTAGTGGTAGTGCCTTTTGTATTTCTCCTTTATCATTTTTGAGATTAATCGCATAATCTGTACGAATGCCATCGGGATTAGAAAGCTTTTTATTACCTATTACAGGAGGCAAAATTAATTCTTCATCAAATTTGTAAAAACCAATAAGAGCATACATTTGATTTCTAAAATCATCATTGTATCTACTAAGTATGTGAAAAATTTCATGCAGCATGACAGGCATCTGATCTTCTATAGATGGCTCTACAAATATATTTTCTGGAATGATTATACCGTTTTCTCGTGTATAATATACACTTGGGCCATAGTAGTTTGTTTTAGTTTTGTACAAATCTATGTTTTTTGGCCAGAGTTTTGGGTTGATAAAGTCTATTTCCTCTTTTGCACTAGCAAAAACACTATTAA